>NZ_AUNC01000013.1:0-82439 GCF_000714555.1 Thalassospira permensis NBRC 106175
CCGCTTAAATCAAAGCGGGGTCTTTGTGCATCAACAGGTTGGGCCTGAAATTCTATTTACGATTCTGGCGATTTTCGATCAGATCATCAACCACACCCGGATCGGCAAGGGTCGATGTATCGCCAAGCTGGTCATATTCGTTGGCGGCAATCTTGCGCAGGATACGGCGCATGATTTTGCCCGAACGGGTTTTCGGCAGCCCCGGCGACCACTGGATATAATCGGGGCTGGCAATCGGGCCGATTTCCTTGCGCACCCACTGAACCAGTTCCTTGCGCAGTTCTTCGGTCGGTTCTTCACCGGCATTCAGCGTGACATAAGCATAGATGCCCTGTCCTTTGATGTCGTGGGGAACACCGACCACGGCGGCCTCGGCCACCTTGGAATGTGCGACCAGTGCACTTTCAACCTCCGCGGTGCCCATCCGGTGGCCTGAAACGTTGATCACGTCATCAACGCGGCCCGTGATCCAGTAATAACCATCTTCGTCCCGTCGTGCACCGTCGCCGGTGGTATAGACATTGGCGAATGTGCTGAAATAGGTCTGGATGAACCGTTCATGATCGCCATAAACCGTGCGCATCTGCCCCGGCCAGCTATCCTTGATCACAAGGTTGCCATCGGTTGCGCCGGCAAGTTCCTTGCCTTCATTATCCAGAAGGGCGGGCTGCACACCAAAGAACGGAAGCGTCGCTGACCCCGGTTTAAGGTCGGTCGCACCCGGAAGCGGCGTAATCAGGATGCCGCCGGTTTCGGTCTGCCACCAGGTATCGACAATCGGGCATTTCCGTTTACCGACATGCTCATGATACCATTCCCATGCCTCGGGGTTGATCGGCTCACCCACCGAACCAAGGATACGCAGGGACGAAAGATCCGCCTTGTTGACCCAGCTTTCGCCTTCGCGCATCAGGGCACGGATCGCGGTTGGCGCTGTATAGAAAATATTGACCTTGTGCTTCTCGCACACCTGCCAGAAACGCGATGCATCCGGATAGCTCGGCACACCCTCAAACATCAGGGTCGTTGCCCCGTTGGCCAGCGGTCCGTAAACGATATAGCTGTGCCCGGTGACCCAGCCAACATCGGCCGTACACCAGTAAATATCGCCTTCGTGATAATCAAAGACATACTGATGGGTCATTGATGCGTAAACAAGGTAACCGCCCGACGTATGCAAAACGCCCTTTGGCTTGCCGGTCGAACCCGACGTATACAGAACGAAAAGCGGATCTTCGGCATTGACCTCGGTCGGCGGGCAATCAGGGGATGCTGCCTCGCAGACCTCGTGATACCAGACGTCGCGGGCATCGTTCCACGCAATGTCCTTGCCGGTGTGCTTGACGACAACAAGCTTTTCGACGGATTTGACACCGGGATGCGAAAGCGCTTCGTCTGCATTGCGCTTCAGCGGTACACCGCGCCCGCCACGAAGACCTTCATCCGATGTGATGACAACCTTCGCACCGCAATCTTCAACGCGGCCGGCCAATGCTTCGGGCGAAAAGCCGCCAAATACGATGGAATGGATCGCACCGATGCGCGCGCAGGCCAGCATCGAAACCGCTGCGGCCGGGATCATCGGCAGATAAATGACAACGCGGTCGCCCTTGCCCACACCCATCGATTTAAGCGCGTTGGCAAACCGGCAGACACGTTCATGCAGGTCTTTATAGGTGATATGTTCGGAAACGGACGGATCGTCGCCTTCGAAAATGATTGCGGTCTGATCACCGCGTTTTGCCAGATGACGATCAAGGCAGTTGGCCGCAACGTTCAGCGTACCGTCTTCATACCATTTGATATAAAGGTCCTTGGTGTCAAAGCTGACATTCTTGACCTTGGTAAACGGCTTGATCCAGTCGATGCGTTTGCCATGTTCGCCCCAGAAGCCTTCGGGGTCTTCGACCGACTGCTTGTACATGGCGTCGTATTTTGCCTTGTCGATCAGCGCGCCCTTCGCGATGTCGTCGGATACGGGATAAACGTTCGCAGACATATGTGGCCTCTTGTTCGTTTCCTGTTGTCTGTAAGTTCGCACCGGTTACCTGCCCGCTGAAAGGTCTTTGGGCCGGTGCGATATTCTTGTGCGTTTCAGGTACCGGTTTTCGCGGTCGCAATAATTGGTGCGGGACAACCGAACGGGCGATGCAACATCATCCGGTCGATATGGCGTAAATCGGTTCCTGTCGCTTGCGCCCTATGCTAGTGCGCTGATGGATTTCAGGGAATACAACTTAAGACGGGGGGCAAAATGGCGCGCAACTGCCGCGGCACCGTCCTGATTTCCCTGCCTTGCGTTTGGATGCATTGTTGCAACACAACCAATCCATCCCAGCAATCCTGTCTCGATGCTGACAAACGAGCATTCCCCGAAGTAGGTAATTGAAACATAGTCATATTATTGCGATTTCGCCAGTCACGATCTGACGTTTTGCGACGTTTCACAGCGATATATCAAATCGGTTGCGTTCTGGATTTAATGGAACAAAACAGATACAAAGAAATCAGGCTATAACCAAACGGTGGGAATATGGATCCGATCTCTCTTGCAGCGGGCGCAATTGCGGCACTTGTCGTCGCACTGGTTTTCAGTGTGCTGATGGTCAAACGCACCAAAGAAGCCGTGATGGCAGAGGCAGAGTCGCGAACCGCCTTGCTGGCAGCACAACTCGATCAGGTCGATGCAACCCGGCGTGAACTGGCAAACGAATTGGCAACCACGCGTAACCGGCTTTCCGAAGAATCCGAAAAGCGCGCCATTGCCGAAACCAGACTGGAAAAAGAGCGCGAAGCCACCACCGAAAAGCTCGCGATGCTTGATGATGCGCGCACCAAACTGCTTGATAGCTTCAAGGCATTGTCGTCTGACGCGCTTAAAGTCAACAATGACGAGTTCATGAAGCTGGCACGTGAGAATTTCTCGCGCATGCAGGAAGGGGCCAAAGGCGATCTGGAAAAACGCCAGCAGGCCATCGACAGCCTCGTCAAACCGATTCAGGAACGTTTGCAGGCGTTTGATACCAAGGTCAATGAACTGGAAAATTCGCGCAAGGAAGCTTATGGCGAATTGCGTAATCAGGTCGGCCAGCTGGTTGAATCGCAAACCCGTCTGTCCAAGGAAACCCAGACGCTAAGCTCTGCCCTGCGGTCTAGTTCGTCGGTATCAGGCAAATGGGGTGAATTGCAGCTGCGCCGGATCGTTGAGCTGGCCGGCATGCTCAAACATTGCGATTTCGAAGAACAGGTGCATTTCAATACCGACGAAGGCGCGCAGAAGCCCGATATGGTCATTCATCTGCCGGGTGGTAAAAACATCGTCGTCGATGCCAAAGCCCCGACATCGGCCTATCTTGAGGCGATCGATGAAAAGCACGACGACATCCGTCGCGAGGCCCTGATGGGCACCTATGTGACCAATGTGCGCAAGGTGATTTCCGACCTGTCAAAAAAATCCTATTGGAAATCGGTCGATTCGCCCGAATTTGTTGTTCTGTTTCTGCCGGGCGAAAGCTTCTTTTCGGCGGCCCTTGAACGAGACCCCCGCCTGATCGAAGACAGCTTCCGCGATGGTGTCATTCTGGCGACCCCGACAACCTTGTTGGGACTTCTGAAGGCGGTGGCTTATGGCTGGCGCCAGGAAGCCTTGGCCGAAAATGCCCGCGATATCAGCGAAATCGGTCAGCAGCTTTTTGATCGTCTGGGGACCCTTGCCAAAAACTTTGCCTTGATGGGCAAGTCGCTTGAAAGCACGGTCAAAAACTACAACAAGACTCTTGGCACGCTTGAAGGAACGGTTCTGGTTTCAGCGCGCAAGCTCAAGGAAAAGCATATCGTTGCCGACGACCGCGCCATCGAAGAACCACTTCATGCTGAAACCCATGTGCGTGAAATCACCAAAACCGAATTGCTTGGCGCACCTTCTGATGTTTTGACGGCCCAAACCGATGATGATGACGATGAAACGCCCCATACCGGTACCGATCATGGCTGAGTTGCACGTTAATCGCGTTAATATGGGGCTGTTGCTTGACTAAGCTGCGACGAAACCTTATCTCGAAGCGCTGATTTCGCTATAATGCGATGAACGCATAGATTTCCAGACCGGACAAAAGACACATGGCCCTGCGCGACATTCTCATTGTTCCCGATCCCCGCCTTAAGCAGGAATGCGAAGAGGTGGCAGAGGTGAATGACGAAATCCGTGAATTGCTCGATGACATGCTTGAAACTATGTATGCGGCACCGGGTATCGGCCTTGCCGCGCCCCAGATCGGCGTGATGAAGCGTGTGGTTGTCATGGATGTGTCCGATGACAAGGAAAAGCCCCAGCCGCTGAAACTCGTGAACCCGGAAATCATCTGGGAATCCGAGGATACATCTGTCTATCAGGAAGGCTGCCTGTCGATCCCGGAACAATATGCCGATGTCGAACGCCCTGCCGAAGTTGGCCTGCGCTATCTGGATGAAAACGGCAAGGAGCATGAAATTGAGGCCGATGGCCTGCTCGCCACCTGCATCCAGCATGAACTTGATCACCTTGATGGCATTCTGTTCACGGATTATCTCAGTGCGCTTAAGCGCAACATGATCCTGAAAAAGGTGCAGAAGCTGCAAAAGACGAAAAAGTCTGCCTGAGTCGATCAGTTTTCAGTCTTAAGAAGGGCCGTATGATCGGCCCTTTCATTTTGTGCGCGGTTTGAGGGAGCCGATATCCATTCCGATGATCCAGCCCTCGCGTTTGCGGATGATCGGGCGATCAGGCAGATATTCGGGATGTTTGCCATCGGCAATGCGGATCAGTCCCAGGGCTCCGACCAGCGCATCAAACGCATCGTCCTTGCCCTCGTCAGGGCCGAAACCTGATTTGATGTCGGCCGCAACTGCGGTGTTTATTTCAATTCCATTTCCCACGGCATAGTCGATCAGGGCCGCAATAGCCAGAGTACGGCTTTTATGATTTGATTTGGTCACCTCATCAATACCGAGCCAGCCATAGATTTCACCGGGATAGGTTTCAATCAGGGTTACGCCGTTCTGTTGGCAGCATGTCGAAAGATCACCAGTAAAGGGCCATATGTTAAAGCCATCGCGATAGCCGGGAGTGATCAGATGTTCGAGCCCGTGCAACATTGCTTTGCCAACCTGATTGGCACCAAGGGTCCAGAAAGACGGGCAGGCGGCGGGGCGGTGATAGGTGGCCCCTTCGCACAGGCGATAAAGCTTATCAAAGCTTGATACACCAAGGGCATTTGCAAGATGTTCACGCTTTACGCTGCCTTTTACGCGGGCTGTTTTGGGATAGAACGGTCTGTGATGGGTGATTTCGTCCGGGTTTGTACAGACGTCGGAAAAACTATCCCATTTGCCAGTGAAAATAATATCCAACAAAGATTTAAAATCTTGAATATTCACGCCATCATACCAGTGATCGACAAAGCCGACCGGCATATCAAGACCAAGCCAAAGGGCGTGGTCCCGACCGTATTGTGAAAGTGACTGGCGAAACTGGTTTAACAGTCCGACCGGCTCGATCGCATAAATCAGCCACCCGGATGTATTGCGACGTGCTTTGGCGACCCATCGGGATTTGGCAGATATGCTCCAGTCTGCATGCCATATATGTTCGACCGGGTATTTGCGCGGCTCGGGAAAGGCTTGGCTTGTCATTTCCACAAGATAGCGCCAAATTGCCGACCAGTAATCGAAAAATACCCCCGACATTGTGATGAATGGACGTGACCTATGACCAAGCTGCGCATTGCCTTTATGGGAACTCCGGATTTTGCCCTTGTGGCGTTAAAGCAACTGGTCGCAGCCGGTCATGATATTGTCTGCGTCTATTCCCAGCCGCCACGCCCGGCCGGTCGCGGGCAAAAGGAAACGCCGACCCCGGTTCATGCATGGGCGCAAGAACAGGGGATCGAGGTCCGCACGCCTGTTTCCCTGAAATCAGATGACCAGAAACAGGCCTTTGCCGACCTTGATCTTGATGTTGCGGTGGTCGCGGCCTATGGCCTGATCCTGCCAAAGGCTATTCTCGATGCGCCGAAATATGGTTGTCTGAACATTCATGCGTCCCTTTTGCCGCGCTGGCGTGGTGCGGCCCCGATCCAGCGCGCCATACTGGCGGGGGATGACAAGACCGGTGTGACCATCATGCAGATGGATGTCGGGCTTGATACCGGTGACATGCTGTTGGTCGGTGATATTCCGATCACGTCCGAAACTTATGCCAATGCCCTGCATGACGATCTTGCCGAGCTGGGGGGCAAACTGATTGTCGAGGCGCTTGAAAAGCTTCCGGTCAGTGGATTACGGGCAACCAAACAGCCTGAAGACGGCGTGACCTACGCTGCCAAGCTTGAAAAATCCGAGGCAAAGCTTGATTTCACCGATGATGCTGCGGCACTTGAACGCAAGATCCGCGCATTTACCCCATGGCCGGGTGCCTATTTCGAATTTGGCAAGGAACGTATCAAGGTGCAGGCCGCCATCGTTACCGACCAGACCGGTCCGGTGGGCACCATCCTTGACGATAATCTGACGATTGCGTGCGGCACCGGTGCGCTGCGCCCGACCCGCATTCAACGGCCGGGCAAGGCAGTTATGGATACCGATGCGGTGTTGCGCGGCTATGACAAGCTTGCCAAGGGCGTGGTTTTGCAGGGCTAAGTCCATGGAAATGGTATTCGACATTCGCAAAGCCACTAACCGGGACGGCGATCAAATCGCAATCCTGATTGATGCGGTCTTTTCTGACTATCCCGGTTGCATCTTTGACCGTGCGGGCGAGTTTCCTGAACTTGATGCGATTGCCGATGATTTCACCGCCAGGAATGGTTGTATCTGGGTTGTCGAGGGGGATGGGCGTGTTTTGGGATGCCTTGGCATCAAATACGATCCGGCACAAAAGCAGGCGGAATTGCACAAGGTCTATCTGGATCGGGCCACCCGCGGGCAGGGCGTTGCACAACGCATGCTGACAAAGGCACTTGATTGGCTGATGCAAACCCATCCTGATTGCACCGAACTTGTCCTTTGGACCGATACACGGTTTGAAGCCGGACATCGCTTTTATGAAAAATGCGGGTTCACCCGAACTGGCGAAACCCGCATTCTTGATGATCTTAGTGCCTCGTCGGAATACCGGTTCAAAGCTCGACCGAACGATGTTCTGCTTCGGATTACCTGACCGTTTGCGAACTCAGCTTTGCTGTCCGGTAACGGGGGCTGCAATGGCCTTGGTTTCGGTAACGGCTTCGGGTTTACGGACCGAGCGCGCATCGCGCAGGCCGAGCTCCCATGGCGGGATGGGGGTGAATTTTTCGGCCAGAAAGTCTACAAAGGCACGAACCTTTGGCGACAGGTGACGTTTGTGTGGATACACAGCCGAAATCCACGCCAGATCGTGAACATATTCTGTCAGAACCGGCGTCAGGCGACCTGCACGGATATCTTCATGCACGAGGTACTCTGCCAGTCGCGCCATGCCAAGGCCTGCAACGACCGCTTCGTGCAATGCGTCACCGTCATTGGCGGAAAAACTGCCCTGTGCGCGGAATGAAACATGGCCTTCGGGGGTATCGAAATGCCAGTCGTTGAAGCTTTCGCGCGAAGACAGATGCAGACAGTCGTGGTTTTCAAGTTCCTGGGGTTTACGCGGGATACCGTTCTTTTCCAGATATTCCGGCGATGCGACGATCATGCGGCGGTTGACCGCATATTTGCGCGCGATCAGCGATGAATCTTCAAGGGCAGACAGGCGAATCGCCAGATCGTAACCATCGTTGACCAGATCGGTGAATTTGTCATCGAGCGTCAATTCAATGCGGACATCGGGATAACGCGCCAGAAATTCCGGGATCAGCGGCACGACCTGATACTTGGTAAACGCCACTGAAGCATTGATGCGAAGCGTTCCGCGCGGGGCGGCATAAAGCTGGGTTACGACTTCTTCGGCTTCCTCGATCTCGTTTAGGATCGTGCGGGCGCGCTCGTAAAAGGCACGGCCTTCCTCGGTCAGGCTAAGCTGGCGGGTGGTGCGCATCAAAAGTCGTGCGCCAAGCCTGTCTTCAAGGCGCGAAATGTATTTTGAAACCGCCGAAGGCGACAGACGCATGGTCCGTGCAGCAGCTGAAAAGCTGCCTTCTTCAACGGCATGGACAAAGATTTCCATTTCTGCGGCGCGATCCATCGGCATGTTTCCTATTTATGACGCATATTCACAAGTAATGTGCATATTGAGGTAATTCTCTTCTGCCGTAAAGGAAATTAGATTGGGTTCATCAAACGCGACACGTTGTCGCAATGAACCAAATTCTTAAAGGAGGTCTGCCATGACCACTTATGCTGACATCACCAAGCTGAACATCAAAACCAGCGAGATTGAAGCTGGCGTGCGCAAAGGCCAACAGCTCCGCGCTGAATATATCGGCAGCCTGTTCCGCAGCCTGTTCCGCAGCCTGTTCAAAGGCGCTGACAAGTCCGCCGACATCAAGCATCCGGCTGGCACCGTTGGCGGTGCTGCCTAATTGACGACCTCGCGGTCGAGCGACGTTTGATCTTCCTCCCCAAACGACGCTCCCGCGATGGACTACTGCGTTTTTTCTAGCGTCTTCCTCCCTAGACGACGCTGTTTTCCAGACTGGCCCGGGCTCTTTTGAGCTCCGGGCCATTTTTTTGTCTCATCGGCGATTTCCGACTTTGAAATCCCCTGGCCTTATTCACCGGTTTGGCGGGCGACGCCCGGCGGGATATAGAAGCCCGGCCGTTCCGACATCCATGACAGCACCGAAACAACCGCCATTGCCACGATGGTGATCCAAAGCGTCGTGCCGATATCAATATCGGCGGCAAACATCCAGCCATAGATCGCCGGGCCAATCGCCGATGCCAGAACCATGACCGCAGTCAAAGTGCTTCGAACCGCACCAATTTCATCCAGTGGCACCAGTTCCGGGATAATCGCGGTACGTAATGTTGTGGCAAAGCCGGTGGTGATCCCCAGCATCCCCATATAAACCGGGATCATGACCGAGGTTTCGGTGATCGCCAGCAACGATACCGCCCCGATGGCCGGAATCAGATGATAGGGGAACAGCTTGCGAGCGGTATGGCTGTCAATCAGCGGTCCGCTGCCAAAGGCCCCGATCACCGATGTGATGGCGAAAACCGTAAAGCCCGCTGCAAACCAGGTGAGGTCGATGTCTTTACTGACTGAAATCGATCCCTGATGGAAGAACAGGGCGGTCATCACCAGCGGCGGGGCGGCCAGCATCGGCATGCAGAACCAGATATAGCGTGACCGGAACAGGCGTGGATGGCTGCCTGTGGGTGACGTATCCCGGGCGACCTCCTGATTCGCACTAGCGGTCTTGCTGTTGTTTTCCATTTTTCCCGGTGCTTCGCGGAATTTCGCGTTATCGCGGATCAGCAGGATTGCAATCGGCATCAGGATAACCACGATGAAAATACCGGCCCCGGCATAGGTGGCCCGCCAGCCAAATCCGGCAATAAGTGCCAGCAGGGTTACCGGCATGATTGCCTCTGCCAACGGAAAGCCGAAGCTTGCAATGGCGAGGGCACGTCCACGACTGCGGTCAAAATAACGCGCAATGCCGGTCATGCTGACATGGCTCATCAATCCCTGCCCAGCCAGACGCAGAATAAACAGGGCCGCAATCAGCATCCAGGCCGACTGTGCGGCGGCAATCAAAAGGCAGCCGATGGTCAGCAACACCATGCTCGCCAGGCTGTAGCGCAGCATATCGATGCGGTCGATCAATCGCCCGATGAACGGCAGGCAGAGTGCGCTTGCGATGGTGATCCCGGCATAAATATTGGCAAACTCGGTTTCATTGATTGCAAGGCTGGCCCCGATGAACGGAACGAAAAGGGCAACCAGAAAGGTCTGGCCGAATGACGAGCCAAAACTATGAAGCGCCCCGAATGCCAACGGGCGGGGTGCCTGACGCAAAAGACTGAGGAATTGCATGAGGTTCAATCAATAGTATGAGGAATTCTTCCGGCGATATTATCTAGGGCGGTGAAAAGCGTCTACTGCCCGAATGCATAGGTATTATGTAAGCAAATAATAAGAAAAAACCCCCGCAAGAACATGTCTTGCGGAGGTTTTCGGATCAAAAGTAAGTCGTTTCAGCGGGGAAATCAGGCAGCTATTTTGGCCGCCGGACCATCCGAATGACGGCTTTTCCACCAGTTCAGGCCCAGTATCGCCAGAATGACGACCGTGCCTGCGATCTCTGCCCGAATGTCAGGATAGAAGATGCCAATTGTCGCCGGAACAATCAGAATGCGTGACACCAGATCAATCTTGGCAAACATGAAGCCTTCGAGTGCAGCGGCAAAGGCTGCCAGCGACAGGATCGCGGTAAAGCCGGTCCAGAGCACAAGCGGCAGCGGGCCACCAGTGATGATTTCCGGATTGAACACCATGAAGGCCGGGATCAGATAGAGGCCCTTGGCAAATTTCCAGGCCTGCATACTGGTTTCCAATGGACTTGCCCCGGCAATCGCGGCCCCGGCAAAACCGGCAAGCGCAATGGGCGGGGTCACGTTACTGTCCTGAGAATACCAGAACACCACCAGATGAGCGATCAGCAACGGAATGCCGAACTCGTTGGACAGTGCCGGTCCGACCAGAACGATCAGAACGATATAGGATGCCGTCACCGGCAGGCCCATACCGAGAATCAGGCTGGCGATCAACACCAGAACCAGTGCCAGAACAATATGGCCGCCCGAGAAAGCGATCATCATCGACGAGAATTTCAGACCCAAACCGGTCAGTCCGACGACGCCGACAATAATACCGGCAACAGCGCAGGCCATGCTGACCGCAACCGCATTTTTTGCACCGAGTTCAAGGGCGGCAATTGTAATCCTGACACCATTGGCAAGGGCAACCTTGAGGCGATCGTGGCTTGCCTTTTCGCCGTTCTGCGGCGCGACATAGAAGAACCAGATCACGTATCGCAGGGCGGCAACCGCCAGGACGGAAATGATCGCCCAGAAACCGACACGCATCGGTGAAATGTTCAGCACCAGAAGGTAAATCAGAACGCCAAGCGGCAGAATGAATTGCCAGCCCTCCTTAAGCACCTGCTTCCAATCGGGCAGTTCTTCGACCGGCATGCCGCGCATACCGTTTTTCAGCGCGACGATATGGACAAACAGATAAACCGTGCCGAGATACAGGATCGCCGGGAAGATCGAGACCATGACGATTTCAAGATACGGAACCTGTGTATATTCGGAAATCAGAAATGCACCTGCCCCCATAAGAGGTGGCGTGATCTGGCCGCCGGTCGAGGCGGCGGCTTCGATACCACCGGCCTGTGCGGGGCGATAACCCAATTTTTTCATCAGTGGAATGGTAAAGGCCCCGGTGGTGACAACGTTGGCAATCGCCGAACCGCTGATTGATCCCATACCGGCAGACGCCAGCACCGCGGCCTTTGCGGGACCGCCAGCCTTTCTGCCGGTCGCCGCATAGGCCATGTCGATAAAGAATTTACCCGCACCGGTCACTTCAAGGAATGCGCCAAACAGGACGAACATGAAGATGTAGGTCGCTGCAACCCCCATCGGCAGGCCATAAATGCCTTCCTGACCAAGATAAAGCTGACCGACTAGGCGATCCACATCAGCGCCCCGGTGGCTAAGGATGCCGGGCAGCCATTCACCAAGCCATGGCAATGCACCACGTGGACCGGAAAGTGCATAGACGATTGCAACGATGCCAATCACAGTCATGCCAAGGCCAACAGCACGACGGCTGGCTTCGAGTACGGTGACGGTTGCAATGATGCCGATGATCAGATCGGTACTGGTCCAGAAACCCGCACGGTTGAAAATCTCGTCCAGATAGAAGGACAGATAGAACCCCGTAATGAACGCACCCGCCAGAAATCCCAGATCGATAACCCAACCCAGAACGCCCCGTTTGCGGTTCGATCCGAAAACGGGGAACATCAGAAAGGCCAGAAACATCACAAAGGCCAGATGGATCGAACGCTGATAAAACAGGCCAAGCGGCTCGATCCCAGCGCCATACATCTGGAACAGTGAAAGTGCAACGGCGACAACAGAAATTGCCAGTACAACCAGTTTTGGCTGTGGCAGTTTGTCCGCCAAGGACGGAAGCGGTGCCGGTTCAGACATGAAACTTATTCCCCGGTATCAAGGCGGATGGTGACACGGGTGTGTTCAGCCATCTTTGAAAGATATATTTCGTCACCCTCTGTCGTGACGATACGATGGTCGACTGCAAGACTTCCGACGCGCAGGGCATAGGCATTGCCCGGCACAGGTTCGTCGATGTCCTCGATCCAGTATCCGCCACCTTTGGCGCTGGTCAGGACTCCACGACCCGGATAATGGCCAAGACCTGCTGCAAAATCGGGTTGGTATGTACGATGCAGGACCATCCTGCCCAGATCATCGACATAACAATCGATAACCCCGTCACCAGTGACCGAATGGTTCCAGTAAAGGCACCAGCCAGATTGGCGTGGAATTGCTGTTCTGGCTAAAACCGATCCGTCAGCGGCAATGACTTCCAGGTGGTCCGTTGCCGTACCCGGCGTGGTTTCAGCATGACGAGCTGGCCCGCTACATGCCGATATCAGAAGGGTAAAGGCGGCCAATGCTGGCCGCCCCCAATTTAGTGAAATCATGGATAAAGCTTAGGCGGAATCGGTGAACCGGTTTCTTCGTAGTAACGAAGGGCACCCGGATGCATCGGAATTGGCGTCGAGTTCAGAGCGAAATCAACGGTGGTGTCGTTGGCAGCCGGGTGAATGGCGATCAGTTCATCAACTTTTTCAAACAGGGTTTTGGTGATCTGATAGGCCAGTTCGTCATCCATTTCTGCATTCACGAACAGAACGTTCGGTGTTGAAACGGTGTTTACCGGTGCGGTTACACCGTCATAGAGCCCTTTGCGCAGCGCATAGGGTGCGAAGGTCGGTTCGGCATCAAGAGCAGCAACGATTTCCTCGTCGCTGAGAGCGATCAGCTTGATCTCACGCGTGGTTGCGAGGTTGAGGATCGAGCTGGTGGGCGGGCCGACGCTCCAGAAACCTGCATCGATATCGCCGTCACGAAGTGCGTCGGCGGTTTCGTTGAAGTTCAGGCGCTGTTCTTCGATGTCATCATAAGAAATGCCGTTGGCTTCAAGCAGGGTTTTGGCAGAAACTTCGGTGCCCGAACCTGGCGCACCAACAGAAACGCGTTTGCCTTTAAGATCGGCAAGGCCGGTAATGCCGCTATCTGCCATTGTCACGATCTGAACGGCATTCGGATAGATCGAAGCCAAGGCGCGAACATTGTCAAGTTTGCGGCCTTCGAATTTGCCTGTACCCGTGAAGCCGGCATAAACAGTATCGGCCAGACCGATTGCAATGTCGCTGTCGCCACGGGAAATAAGGCCCATGTTTTCAACAGATGCACCGGTGACTTCGGCAACTGCGGTCGCACCGTCAACATATTTGCTGATCAGTTCCGCAAGACCACCGCCATACGGATAATAAACGCCACCGGTACCGCCGGTCGCGATGGAAAGCTGACTTTGGGCGAATGCCGGGGCACCGAACATCATCAGTGCTGCCGCTGCAGAAAGCAGATTCCGCAATTTCATACTTAGTCCTCCCTAGGATTAGTGTTTACTGCGTTGATAACAACAGAAACGGTCAATAAAGAAATATTGGCAGTTATCTTTTGGTATCTCCTCAGTTGTTGGTCGTCCTGTTCTCTAACGAATTATGGTGTCGGGTGGGCACTTAACAGGTCGTTGGGATAATAAAGCAGTGTCCGATCCGGTCGCCAAATACGGCACGCGCAAATCGCCCGTGAAACTGATTCACAAGGATGCTGTCAGAAATCCGACAAAATGCGGTGGCATTCAGATGCGATTGACCCGTTATCGGGCCGATCAAGCGTCATGCGATGAAAGCATGCCTTCCCGGACATTGGTTATTCTCCCTGACGAATGTTGTTTATTGTTTTGCCCTGATGATTGGCAAACATCATGCCAACCGGGGATTCTATTTTTCTATTTATATATCAAGCAGATACAAAAATCAGCCCAATCATGTCGGCGGAAACTTGCCGATGTACCATTTCTTTTTCGGCGGATTTTTGCCGATAGACCCGATTCACAAATATCCTAACACTTTAAAGCTGCGGGACAAATTATCGCTCTTCAATGGTATCACGGCGAATGTTCAGCTTTTTCATTTTTTCGTTCAGGGTGCGACGCGGAATGTCGAGTTCGTCCATTACTGTTTTGACGTTGCCGTTATGGCGCGTCAGAGCATCACGGATGATGTGCTGTTCGAAATGGCGAAGCTGATCCGCGAGTGATCCGGTTTTGTCGGCAGGGTCGGCGGCACCATTGCCAATGCTGTTGCCAAACAGGCGTGCCCAGCGTTCTTCGGCGTTGCCGGTCAGGAGCACATAGCGTTCCGCAAGGTTTTTAAGTTCGCGCACATTTCCCGACCATTCATGAGCCAGAAGTCCGCCCCAAAGTTTTGCAGGCGGTTTTTCATACGGGCGATCAAAATTTTCGGCCGCCCGTTCGGCAAAAATGTCAAACAGCAGCGGCAGGTCATCCTTACGCTGGCGAAGCGGGGCGATTTGCAGTTCGAATGTGTTGATCCGAAACAGAAGGTCTTCGCGGAAACGCTTATCAGCAACGGCGGTCGGCAAATCTTCGTTGGTGGCACAGATCAGCCGGAAATTGACCTTTACCGGGGTGTTTGACCCAAGTCGGACGATTTCGCGCTGTTCAATGACGCGCAGAAGCTTGGCCTGTAACGCCAGTGGCATGCTTGAAATTTCATCAAGAAACAGGGTGCCATTATCGGCATGTTCGATCCAGCCGATCCGGCGGTTGGTTGCGCCGGTAAAGGCCCCTTTTTCATGACCGAAAAGTTCGCTTTCGGCAGTGCTTTCAGGAATGGCCGCACAGTTGACGGCAACAAATCGCCGATCATGTCGGACACTCAGATCATGGATGGCGCGCGCTACAAGTTCCTTACCGGTACCGGTTTCGCCGGAAACCAGAACTGGAACTTCGGTCGGGGCGATATTGGCGATTTCGGCCTTTAGCGCACGCATCGACGGGCTGTTGCCGATCAGGCGGCTGTCAAGCGTGCCCTGTTGGGCGATTTGCGTGCGCAGGGCGCGGTTTTCGATGACAAGTTTGCGTTTTTCAATTGCGCGCTCAAGGCTTTCGAGGATGTCGTTCGGCTCAAACGGTTTTTCAACGAAATCATAGGCCCCGCTTTTCATCGCTTCGACCGCCATCGGGACATCGCCATGACCGGTCATCAGGATCACCGGAATGTCACGGTCGATTGCCAGAACCGATTTGGTAAAGGCGATGCCATCAAGCTTTGGCATTTTGACATCGGTCAGGATGACGCCGGCGAAATCGGGTGTGATATCTTCAAGGGCTGAAATCGCGTCGGCATGAACACAGATGGTGTAGCCTGACAGGTCAAGCCATTGCGACAGGGAAACGCGCAGGGCTTCTTCATCATCGACGATGATCACCTGTGCCGTTTGTGGTTTTGCGCTGGTGGTATCGATTTTCGAGTGCGGCATTACTTCTGCGTCCCCCGCATCAATGGTAATTGTATTTCAAAGCAGGCCCCGCCACCCGCCCGGTTATAGGCGCGGATCGTTCCACCAAAGTCACGAACAATTCCATAGCTGACCGACAGGCCAAGCCCCACACCCTGTCCCGGGTCCTTGGTGGTGAAGAACGGGTCAAACAGCAAAGCCAGGCTTTCCTCGCCGATGCCAGGACCGGTATCGGAAATGCGAATGGTGGCTTTATCCCGGGTTTGCGTAAGATCGACGATGATGCGTTTTTCCGTCTTGCCGTTCGCATTATCCGTTCCCGGTATTTCGGCCATGGCATCAAGGGCATTGCGGATGATATTGACGAAAACCTGTTCGATCCGAACCAGATCGGCATGGACAATCAGATCACCGTCAAATGCCGACTGTTCAAGCACACAGCCTTCATTGTGCAGCTGTGATGACAGTAATTGTATCACATTATCAAGGGCAGCCCGGATATTGACGGGTTCAAGCACGCCGGTTGATTTGCGCGAGAAGGTTTTAAGTTGCCCGGTGATCGATCCCATGCGTTCGGTCAGGGCAGAAATCTGTTCGATATTGGTGCCCAGATTTTCGGGCTTTCCGCGTTCCAGCATCAATCTGGCACTGGCGCAAAAGGTTCGGATTGCGGCAATCGGCTGGTTGATTTCATGGGCGATTGCGGCGGACATCTGCCCAAGGGCGGCCAGTTTACCCGCCTGAACCAGTTCATCCTGTGTGCCGCGCAATTCGGCCTCGGTCTTGCGGCGTTCGGTGATTTCCTGTTCAAGACGGGTGTTAAGCGCCTGAATGCGGGCAAATTCCATGGATTTGCGCTGGGATGCCAGTTTCAATTCACGTTCGCGCAGGAACAGCACAATCAGGATGATCAATCCCGACCCGATCAGGGTGATCAGCATGACGCTTGTGCGTCGTTCTGCGACATAGTCCATCGGAGTCAGATAAAACAGATTCCATTCACTGCCGCTGATCGGTTTGATGTCAAACAGGAAGCGTTCATTACCGATTTCAAGCAAGCCATCCTCGCCAGAAGGATTTTCAGCAATGTTCAGTGACCGGAGTTCCTGACCGGAATATTGGCGATTGCGCAAGATGCGCTCACGATCGGTTTCGGTCAGCGGGCGAATGGTGCGATATTTCCAGTCGCCGCGACTGGTTAACATGATCACACCGTCGGCATCTGAAACAAAGACTGTTTCGCCCCCGTCCTGCCAGTTCCGTTCAAGCTCATCGAGTTCAATTTTGACAGCAACCACGCCGACAATTTCGCCGGATTTCGATATCGGATGGGAAATGAACAGGCCTGATCGCCCGGTGGTCACACCGATCCCGTAGAAAAATCCTTCCTGCCCGGCGAAAGCTTCGGTGAAATAGGGGCGGAAACTGTAATCCTGACCCACGAAACTGTCGGGCGTTCCCCAGTTGCTTGCCGCGACCGTTTTGCCGGTTCGGTCCATGACATAAAGTGCGGCCGCGCCCGACCGGCCGTTGACCTTTTGCAGATATTGGTTGGCAATATCCACAGTGCCGTTTCCGGTGACGACATTGACGATTTCATGATTCCGCGCAACGACATAGGGCAGATATCGATAGCGATCGACAGCGGCGCGCAATGTGCTTTCATAAAGTGCAAGGCGGGCCTGGGATGTTTGCTGTAACTGGCTGATGGCAAGGGTTTCGGTCGAATTGACAGCAAGCCAGACGACCAGTCCGGCGATGATAATCCCGGCAAAACTCAACGACGCGCGACTATAGGTGCTTAACCAGTAGAACAATCCTGCCTCTCGCGCGTTAGAGTTTGGTCTTTTGCTTCATACAGGGCGTTTTGGCGTCCGGCCTGTTGGCTGGGGTGTCCGGCTTCCTGTTCGGGTGCACGATAGTTATGTGGCATCGGGAGGGGGAGTCAATAAAGACGCAGGGCAGTACCGGTATTGAATGTCACTTTCCCATGGGGTGGAACGGCAGAAATCAGGTAGGGTCTTGGTGTCGTACATGAACAAAGCCTCAAATATGCCTCAAGTGGTTATTTTTTCGCCACAATGGGATGTATTTTGTTAGGCTTGTTTCAAATTTTAATCTGTCTAACTGACGAGGTTCAGGTGAGTAAGATCGCACTTGTTGATGACGACCGTAATATCCTGACATCGGTTTCGATGGCGCTTGAAGAAGAAGGGTATGAGGTCCAGACATATTCCGACGGGTCTGAAGCGCTGCATGCCTTGACCAAGGAAGAGCCCGATCTTGCCGTGCTCGATATCAAGATGCCGCGCATGGATGGCTTGGAGCTTCTGACGCATCTTCGCAAAAAGACCCAGATGCCGGTGATTTTTCTGACATCCAAGGATGACGAGGTCGACGAGCTGACCGGTCTGAGACTTGGGGCAGATGATTATATCAAAAAGCCGTTCTCTCAGCGTTTGCTGATAGAGCGTATCCGGACCTTGCTGCGTCGTGCCGAAATCATGCGCGCAGGCGGTGTTCGCCCGAGCGGTTCGGAAGACGTTATTCAGCGCGGGGAACTGGTTCTTGATCCATCCCGCCACATGTGCAGCTGGAAAGGCCAGCATGTGAACCTGACAGTGACGGAATTCCTGTTGATTCAGGCGTTGGCAAAGCATCCGGGCCACGTGAAAAACCGTGATCAGCTGATTGATGCGGCTTACGGCGAACATATTTATGTTGATGATCGTACCATCGACAGTCACATAAAACGTCTGCGCAAGAAATTCCGCGAGACAGACAAGGAATTCAAAGAAATCGAAACCCTGTATGGCGTTGGTTATCGTTACCGCGACACAGCGACGGTTGCGAGTTGAAGTCCTGAACACTCTTGTCGCAGTGCCGGGCCGATATTGGCCCGGCCAGAATTGCGGGTCTGAATGAGCGATTTACCTGCCTCGGCTGAACAGCAATCCGTGCCGCAACACGAAACCCGTGTTGCGCGGATAGAGGAACGCCACGGACTTTTTTCCCCGTTAACCTGGCGCATTCTGGCGGTGAATGCGCTGGCTCTTTTTGTGCTGGTCGCGGGTATCCTTTATCTTGGCCGTTACAAGCAGGAATTGATCCATTCCGAACTTGAAGCCATGGCCGTGCAGGCGGAAATGTATGCTGCGGCATTGTCGACCTCTGCCGTCGGGCAGGGTGATGATGCAACCAATCGGGTGAAGCTTGAAGTCGCGCGCGAAATGGTGCGCCGACTTGTCGGGATTACCGGGGCACGGGCACGGCTGTTCGGGGCGAATGGCCAATTGATCGCTGATAGCCGCAATGTCCGGACATTTGGCAGCGGTGCGGTTCAGGCAGAAGAGCTGCCAGCACCGGGTGAAGATGACCAGCTTGCCGAAATCATGCGCAAACTGACCGAGGGGATTCTGTCGCTTTTTGAGGGCGAGCAGCCGCTTCCGCTTTATGTAGACCCCCCGGTCGCAAGTGCCAGTGATTATCCGGAAGTACGTGCCGCCCTTGCCGGATATTCACGCGGCGTGGTCCGGGTGGATAGCCAGGGGCGCCGGGTTTTGTCGGTTTCGGTGCCAGTGCAGCGTTTCAAGCAGGTTCTGGCGTCGATCATGCTGACCAAAAATGGTGATGCGATTGAAAATGCCCTGCATGCGGTTCGGCTTGATATCCTGAAAATCTTTGTTTTTGCGTTTGGTATTACGGTTCTGCTGTCGATTTATCTGGCCGGGGTGATTACGCGCCCGTTAAACCGTTTGGCGCGTGCGGCCGAACGGGTCCGGCGCAGCAAGAACCGTCAGTTTACCATCCCCGATCTTTCGGATCGTCGCGATGAAATCGGCGATCTGTCGACGACGCTTCGCGATATGACCGAAACGCTTTGGGATCGTATGGACGCGATTGAACGTTTTGCCGCCGACGTCGCCCATGAAATCAAGAACCCGCTGACGTCACTTCGCAGTGCGGTTGAAACCGCGACCCGTCTGAAAGACCCGGAACGCCAGCGCCGTCTGATGGAAATCATTGCCGAAGACGTTCAGCGCCTTGATCGCCTGATCAGCGATATTTCCGATTATTCACGCATGGATGCCGAATTGTCGCGCGCTGAAACCGAAGAAGTTGATCTGCGTGTTTTGCTGCAAACCCTTTGCGAGCTTTATAACGCCGATGCGGATGGCCCGCCGGTCAAGGTATCGGTGCCTGAAAACCTCATTGTGCCGGCCCTTGAAAGCCGATTGGTGCAGGTGTTCCGCAACCTGATTTCAAACGCGATCACCTTTACCCCCGAAGGCGGGTCGGTGCGGGTGCGTGCGTGGCGGGACAAGGATCAGGCGGTGGTCACGGTCGAAGATGACGGACCCGGCATTCCGCCCGGCAAGGAAGAAGCGATTTTCAACCGGTTCTATACCGAACGCCCATCAGGCGAAAAATTTGGTCAGCATTCCGGTCTGGGGCTTTCGATTTCCAAACGTATCGCCGGGGCGCATAACGGCGACCTGACAGCGACAAACCGAATCCTCGATGGCGAGGTCAAGGGCGCGATCTTTACCCTGCGCTTGCCGCTTGAAGAAGGTGCGTAATCCGTCGAATTGCCGGTAATTTCTATCCATGAGGATAGACCTGCATGTTTCACGTTTGACAAGCCGGTATCACCCGCGCATCGTTTTGCCCGCTATGACACAAATCCATGCAAATTGTGTCGCGCTTGGGTCCTATGCGATTTTGTTGCGCGGGCCATCAGGCAGCGGCAAATCCAACCTTTCGCTGCGGCTTGTCCGGGCCGGAGGGCGGCTTGTTTCCGATGACAGGACCGACATTTTGGCGCGCGATGGCAAGCTGATTGCCAGCGCGCCGCCACAGATTGCACGATTGTGCGAAGTGCGCGGGATTGGTATCGTCCGCGGGCTTGCCCATCAGGCAGCCGGCGATGTGAGGGTTTTGTTCGATCTGGTGGCCGACCCGGCCGAGGTGGAACGGATGCCCGAGCCCCGTTTTGAAACGTTTTATGGTATTTCGATTCCGTCCTGGAAAATCTGGCCATTCGATATGGCAGTCGACGCCAAGATTGAGGTCGCCTTGTCCTTGGCAACAGGTGAGATGCAGCTCGAAACATGACCGATGCAGACAATGCAATAGGCCCGATAAACACCGATGGCGGCACCGGCGAGAATGGCGAGGATACGCGACTTGTCCTGGTGACCGGGGTTTCCGGTGCCGGACGAACGACGTCGCTGAAAATCTTTGAGGATTTCGGCTTTGACGCGGTCGACAACCTGCCGTTGCGGTTGCTGCCAGCTCTGCTGAGCGGGGGGACCGACCTTGATCAGCCGCTGGCGATTGGCCTTGATATCCGTACGCGCGATTTCGGTGTCGATCAGTTTGTCAACATCGTCAGCTCTTTGCGCGAGCAGCCCGGCGTTAACCCGATGGTGGTTTTTGTCGATGCCGAGACAGGCATTTTGCAGCGTCGCTTTACCGAAAGCAGACGGCCCCATCCTTTGACCCATGACCGGCCGCTTGTCGATGCGATTGAACATGAAAAACGCCTGATGGCGCCGATTGCGGCGACGGCGGATATGATTATCGATACCTCGCGGCTTAAATCGGCCGAGCTTCGCAAGATCCTTCAGGACCAGTTTGCGATTGGCGAAAAGGATGCGATGGCGATCTTTGTCAAAAGCTTTTCGTTCCGTCAGGGTGTGCCCGGCGAAGCCGACCTTGTTTTTGACGTTCGTTTTCTGCGTAACCCGCATTATGATCCCGAGCTTCGTTTGCTGACCGGGCTTGATGACCGGGTTGGTGCCTATATTGAAACGGATCAGGATTTCGCCGGTTTCATGGATCGGTTAAAAGGCCTTATCGGCCCTGTTCTGCCGCGTTATGCGCAGGAAGGGAAAAGCTATCTGACCATCGCGGTCGGTTGTACGGGCGGTCAGCATCGTTCCGTTTACATCGCGCGCATGCTAAACGACTGGATTGCCGGTCTGGGATATGATGTTCATCTCAGTCATCGTGACAAGCCAGATGAACCGAAACCGGGGGAGTGAATTGATGGAGAAAACGGCATGATCGGGATGGTGCTCGTCACCCATGGCGATCTCGCGAAGGAATTCGTATCGGCCTTGCAGCATGTTGTCGGCGAACAGGAAAATGTCGCTGCCGTCTGCATCGGACCCGACGACGACATGGAACAACGTCGTGCCGACATTCTTGCGAGTGTCGAGGCTGTCGACGATGGCAAGGGTGTTGTGCTGTTGACCGATATGTTCGGCGGCACGCCGTCGAACCTGGCAATTTCCATTATGGAACAGGCCAATGTCGAAGTGATTGCAGGGGTTAATTTACCTTTGTTGATCAAACTGGCATCGGTGCGCATCGATGGCACGCTGGCCGAAACGGTCAATGCAGCGCAGGAAGCGGGCCGGAAATATATCAATGTGGCGTCGCGCCTGCTAAGCGGCGAGGAATAAACAACAAAAACAGAAGTTCGGGCGATCGGGGATGGCCCGGATCTTTTGAAAGTTTGCCGACGGGGACTTGAAGTCGGGACTAAGGCGGGACAAATATGGCGCAGACGGAAAAGCGGATCGTAACCATCAGCAATCAACGCGGATTGCACGCGCGGGCGGCCGCAAAATTTGTTAAACTTGCCGGTGAATTCGAATCCCGGATCATGGTTCGCAATCGCGGCACAGAGGTTTCGGGCGTATCGATCATGGGGCTTATGATGCTTGCAGCATCGACTGGCACGGAAATTGAGATCGAAGCATCAGGCCCGGATGCCAAAAAGGCGATTGATGCGCTTAACGAACTTGTTGATGCCAAGTTCCACGAAGAATAAGACGCAGAATGAATAGGATTTCCGCATAGGCGGGAACGGGAATTTCTGGAAACAACAAGAACGAGTTGGCAGCAAACCAGGCTTGCAAGTTCCACCAAAAGACCAGACCACAATCGATGACCAGTCGCCGTCCGACCGCCGGGTAATTACAGGGCTTGGGGCATCGGGCGGGATTGTAATCGGTCGGGCCTTTGTCATGGACCGGCAATATGTCGATGTCAGTCGCACACGTATCGATGCGGCGGCCATCCCGACCGAAACCGAACGCCTGCACAAAGGCGTTTCGGAAAGTATCGAACAGCTTAAACGCCTTAAATTCCAATCGGCCAATGTCGGCGGGGCCGCATCCGAGGAGCTTGGATTCCTGCTGGATGCCTACGTTCATATGCTCACCCAGTCGCGCCTTGTCCGCGGGGCCGAAGAACTGATCCAGACGCGCCATATGAATGCGGTACACGCGGTCAGCGAGGTCATCGATGCCATCGCGACCCAGTTTTCCGGTATTGATGATCGTTACATCGCAGCACGCGCGTCCGACATCCGCGAGGTTGGCCTGCGTCTGATGCGGTGCCTGATCGGGGAAACTGACCGGGCATTTGAAACTGCGCCCAAAGGTGCCATTCTGATCGCCGAGGAAGTCAGCCCGGCCGATATGGCGCGCCTTCAACCCGGCCAGATTACAGCGTTTGTCACCGCGCTTGGCGGGGCGGAAGGTCATACCGCGATCATGGCCCGGTCACTTGGCATTCCTGCGATTTTGGGTGCGGCCGATATCATTCACGGGGTTTCGGGCGGTGATCTGATCATTGTTGATGGCGGTCGGGGTGAAGTTATCCTGCGTCCGACCGAGGATGATCTGGTCCATTATAGCCAGCGTCGCGAAGACTGGCGGGCGGCACGCGCCAAACTGGCCAGCCTGCGCGATGTCCCATCGGCGACGCGCGACGGGGTCGAAATTGATCTTCATGCCAATATCGAACTGCCGATTGAACTGTCGGCGGCACTGGAAAATGGTGCGACCGGCATTGGGCTTCTGCGTAGCGAGTTCATGTTCATGAACAAGGACTACCTGCCGGACGAAGACGAACAATATGCCGAACTGGCCGATATCGTGACCCGGATGAATGGCAAGCCGGTCACGATCCGCACCCTTGATATCGGTGGTGAAAAGCTTGCGGTGTCATTACAGGCAGAAATCGGATCCGGCCCGAACCCGGCATTGGGGCTGCGTGGTATTCGGTTGTCATTGCGCAAGCCCGAATTGCTTGAAACACAATTGGCTGCGATCCTGCGCGCATCCCTCCATGGTTCTGTCCGGGTGTTGATACCGATGGTGGTTAGCGTTCATGAAATGAGCCGGGTACGCCAGATTTACCAATCGGTCGCAAAGCGACTGCGCAAGGAAGGTCATGCCATCCCGGATGTTCTGCCGCCATTGGGTGCCATGATTGAAATACCGGCCGCCGCACTTGCGATTGATGCCTTGGCACGTGAAAGCGATTTCTTTGCCATCGGGACTAACGATCTGACGCAATATACGCTGGCGATTGATCGTACCGACGATCAGGTGGCCGGGCTTTATGACCCGCTGCATCCATCGGTTTTGCGCCTGATCCGCGACGTTATCAAAACATCGCGGGATCGCGACATCCCGATCAGTGTTTGCGGTGAAATGGCCGGTGATCCCCGATATACGCCGCTTTTCATCGGATTTGGATTACGTAATCTTTCGATGTCATCGGTCAGCCTTTTACCGGTCAAACAGCGCCTGCGCCGACTGGATACGCGAAATTCCGAACAGCAGGCAGCCCGTGTGATGGAACAATGGGATTCAGCGCGCATCGCCATGATGCTGGATGATTTCAACGATCTTGCCTGACCGGCGATCATAATACCTAATAAATCAATCGGTTATGAAATGGGCCCATACAGCATGGGCGCTCTGCCTGTGCGCGTATTTTTCCGGCATTGAAAATTCATCGAAGAAAAGACTTGAAATCGATATAAAGAAATCTTTATATGTCTTCTATCGCGAACGGGCAAACCGTCGCACAGGAATTTTCGGGCGTATCTGCAAGATCCATCTGGTCGGCGGTTGCGCTGTTTTTGTTTGATTGGAGACGACATGTCGAACTTTACCGATTGCAAGGTCGCAGACATCTCGCTGGCCGCATGGGGCCGCAAGGAAATCGCGATTGCCGAAACCGAGATGCCGGGCCTGATGGCGCTGCGTGAAGAATATGGCGCGGCCAAGCCGCTTGCCGGCGCGCGCATCGTCGGTTGCCTGCACATGACCATTCAGACTGCGGTTCTGATCGAAACCCTGACCGCACTTGGTGCAGAAGTTCGCTGGTCGTCGTGCAACATCTTCTCGACCCAGGATCAGGCTGCTGCGGCGATTGCGGCAACCGGCGTTCCTGTCTTTGCCTGGAAGGGCGAGACCGAGGAAGAATTCTGGTGGTGCATCGAGCAGACCATCACCGGCCCGAACGGCTGGAAACCGAACCTGATCCTGGATGACGGCGGCGATGTTACCCAGCTGATCCACGACAAATATCCGGAACTTCTTGAAGACATCAAAGGTCTTTCCGAAGAAACCACCACCGGTGTGCACCGCCTGTATGAAATGGCGAAAAAAGGCACGCTCAAGGTTCCGGCGATCAACGTCAATGACTCGGTCACCAAGTCGAAATTCGACAACCTGTATGGCTGCCGCGAAAGCTTGGTTGATGGCATCAAACGTGCAACTGACGTCATGGTTGCCGGTAAAATCGGTGTGGTTGCCGGTTTTGGTGATGTTGGCAAAGGTTCGGCTGCGTCGCTGCGCAGCCAGGGTGCCCGCGTTCTTGTGACCGAAATCGATCCGATCTGCGCGCTGCAGGCCGCGATGGAAGGTTACGAAGTCACCACCATGGAAGATGCTGCACCGGTTGGTGATATCTTTGTCACCACCACGGGCAATATCGACATCATCACGCTCGACCATATGCGTGCGATGAAAGACCGTGCAATCGTTTGCAACATCGGTCACTTCGATTCCGAAATCCAGATCGGTTCGCTGCGCAATTACAAGTGGGACAATGTCAAGCCGCAGGTCGACGAAGTCGAATTCCCGGATGGCAAACGTCTGATCGTTCTGGCCGAAGGCCGTCTGGTCAACCTTGGTTGCGCAACCGGTCACCCGAGCTTCGTGATGTCGGCATCCTTCACCAACCAGGTGCTGGCCCAGATCGAACTTTGGAAAAACCACGCCAACTACGAAAACAAGGTTTATGTCCTGCCGAAACACCTCGACGAGAAAGTTGCCGCCCTGCATCTCGACCGTCTTGGTGTGAAACTGACCAAGCTTTCGAACGAACAGGCCGAATATATCGGCGTGCCGCAGGCTGGCCCGTTCAAGCCGGATCATTACCGCTACTAAGCGCAATCGCGTTTTGCATCAAAGCCGGTCCGTTCATTCGGACCGGCTTTTTTGTGTTTTGCGACGACGCGTTCGGGTAAGAAAGACAACACCACAACAGGGAAGCAAGCCATGCCCCAGCTTGAAATCGAATATTCCGCCAATTTGCCAATCGCCGAGCAGCTTCGCGGGTTGGCGATCAGCCTGCATCGTGAAATTGCCAAGGCAGCCGATGCCGATCTGGAAAGTTTCAAAACACGTTTATCGCCACTTGAAAATGTCGTGATTGCCGATGGCGGGCCAAAACATGGCATGGTGCATCTTGATGTGCGGCTGTTGTCGGGGCGCTCTGACGATGTCAAACATGCCGTTGGTGCCATCGCACTTGAAACCGTGCGGGCGCATCTGGAAAATCTGGTCGGGAATTTCGATGTACAGTTTACGGTCGAAGTACATGATCTGGACCGGGCCAATTACCACAAGCATGTGACAAACGCCTGACGGCCCGATCGGGTTGGCAGTTACATCAAAAGTGCTTCATGGATCGGGTGATCGGGGCCGTAACGATCATTCATCAGTTTGATCAGCTCGCGCGAAAACTGCTTGCCTGCATCCAGCAGGGAACGGAGTTCGGTGTCACTGCGATCATTCGGGCCGACTTTTTCAAGCCGTTTGCGGACATCCGGATCGCTGAGTTCGCGCAGAAACCGGTCATATAGTTCGAGTGCGGGAAGGCTTTTGTCACCAAAAACCGTTTGAACACGTGTGATCGGCGGTAACTGCAAAAGTTCCGATAGTTTCGCCCGTTTACCGATATAATCACGACCTGCGGTTTCCGCGGCTGCGATAATGCCGCCGAAATAAAGCATCTTACGCGAAAAGACGAGTTTAAGGCGTCTGGGTGCCCATGCCTTGCTGGCGTCGCCTTCGCGGGTTTTGATTTCGAAATCGACGCTGATGGTGCGGTAATAGCGGATGACGTCATTGACCAGAAAGCGTGCGATGGATTCCCGTGTAACCGTTTCGGTGACGTAGTTGGCAATCAGTTCTTCAAAGAAGGCACGTTTGCCGACTTCGTTATAAAGCCATTCACATTCCAGCAGAAACAGCAGGCGGCGTGTGGTGATCGAATTGGTGTCGCCATCAAGGCCGATGCGGTTGACCAGTTCCTCGGCCGGGACATAGGATGAAAACGGGCCGTTAACGGCCGCCTTTTTGGTCACCATGGCACCAAGAATTTCGGAAACGTCACGGTGGGGGGCCAGATCACGGTCAACTTCACGACCGATGATGAAGTAATCCAGATCCGATTGTTCTGATGCCTCGTGCCGACCGAACGACCCGGTAACGACAACGCAGAAAGCGCTGCCATGCAGCTGATTGGCGAGTGCGCTTCGCATCTCGTCGAGCCGCTTTGCGGTATAGGCCTGATTGCTGGCGATGGTATCTGGCAACAAGGTTGAAATGATTCCGTTGAATGCGGCAATTAATTCAGTATCGACCTAAAGGTGAAAGATTAAAACCGGGTTTATGGGATAACTGCGGAGTCCCTTGTAAAACCGGACCGGATTTCACAATCCGGCAGAGGCTTGGCACATAATTGCCATTACTTGCCGATAAAACGGCCTTAAAGTCGAATAACCCTGTGCCATATGTCGTTTGTCGGGGCCGTTGGCCAAAAGACCTTTTGCATATTTCCCCGATTGGAAATCACCCTGGATTATGGAGAAGTCCGATCAAAAATCTTCATCGCACCCTGCTTGCCGTTCCGCTTCTTGGCCTGATGGCAATGCCTGCCTTTGCCCAGTCCGCCGATATGAAATCGCCCGAGGAGATGAAGGATATGGAACCCGATGCGTTGCGCGACGGGATCGAAAACCGCCATCCATCGGCCTATTACATTCTGGCAGCCAAGCAGTTTAATGCAGGCGAACGTGATGACGCGGTTTTCTGGTTCTATACCGGCCAGTTGCGCTATCGCACGCTTTTGGGCTGCAAACCCGACCTTGCACCGGATCAGGACCCGGCATTGTTTGCGTCCCTGAACGAAACCGTCGGTCGCCCCCTTAATGGATATGCCTTTGGGGATGTGGATGAACTCAGCAGCACGATCGAGGATGTCCTTGAATGGGATGCCGCGCATGCCAATGGCTATGTCGCCAAAGCCGAATGCGAACAGGTCATTACTGCCGAGCGCGCCGGACTGGACGAGTTGCGTGAAATGATCGTGGCCAAGGCAGATGAAATCCGCAAGCAGCGCGAAGAAAACGGGCTGGAAAACCGGTAAATCATTTTACGAAGATTGATAAAAGCCCGGTCCGCGTGCCGGGCTTTGTCTTTGGCTGGATGTGTTGACGGAAAGTTTGGAAACGCGATAGCGTCATGAAATTGTTATCCGGTTCCTGGTGGCAGTTGCCCCACATATCTCTTGAAAGATTACCATGGAAATTTCCAATCTCCCGTTCGGCACGACCGACTGGTCGTCAATCACGCCAACCGAGCATTCCGGCGATACCGGCATGGCATATTGGCGCACACAGCAATTTGGTCCGATCCGGGTGCGGATGGTGACATATACGCCGGGCTATCTTGCCGATCATTGGTGCAAGAAGGGCCATATCCTGCTGTGTCTTGAGGGTGAATTGGTCACCGAACTGGAAGACGGGCGGGTTTTCACCCTTAAACCGGGCATGAGTTATCAGGTGGCTGATAACGCCGAAGCCCATCGGTCATCAACAGAGCCGGGTGCCACATTGTTTGTCGTTGACTGAACTGACGGTTTTGGGAATTACCCCAGATACACCTGACTTGACGGATAGGAAATGCGCGGCGGAACACGACGGGCAAGGAAGAATCCCAGTGTCAGAGGGCCGACACGGCCAATGAACATGATCAGTTCAATCACGATCCGGCCCAGTGTATCGAGTTCGCCGGTCGTCCCGCGCGAAAGACCGACCGTGCCAAAGGCCGACGTCACTTCAAAGACAAGATCAAGAAAATCGCCGTCGTGGGACATGGTGATCAGAAAGATACCGCTCATGACGACGAACATTGAAATCATCGTCAGGGCCAGCACCTTCATCACTTCTTCAAGGCCGATGCTGCGCCCAAAGGCATGCAGCTGATTATGGCGTTTGAAAAAGGCGATGGTTGCCAGAACCAGTACGATAAAGGTGGTGACCTTGATCCCGCCGGCTGTTGATGTACTGCCTGCCCCGATCACCATCAGAAGGATGAACATCAATGCGGTGGTGTCGTGAATGGATCCGATATCGACCGTGTTGAATCCGGCAGTGCGGGTTGTCAGGCCTTGAAACCAGCTGATTTGAAGTTTGTCGATCGGGTTGGCAAAAGCCCCGAGCGTGTCGGGATTGTGCCATTCAAGGATGGCAAACATCGTGACAGACCAGACGATCAGAATGGCAGAGCCGGTCAGCATCAATTTGCTGTGCAGGGATAAATGACGCCAGCCGCGATGAATCCACAGATCGGAAATCACGCTGAACCCGATCCCGCCAATCAGAAGCAATGCCGGGATTGTGAGGTTGATCACCGGGTTTGTGGCCCATCGGCTCAGGCTGTCGGGCATAAGGGCAAAGCCCGCATTGTTGAAGGCCGATACCGAATGGAATACCGCAAACCACGTTCCGCGTGCCCAGCCAAAATCGGGGACAAAAACGGTCAGCAACAGGATGCCGCCGATCAATTCGCAGAAAAGCACAACGGCAAGGATCGTTTTGACCAGACCCACGAGCTGATGCAGCGATGTCTGGTTCAAATCTTCGCGCAGGAAATTGTGATGTCGCAGACCAATTGGCAAGCCAAGTGCGGATAAAACAAGGGCTGCAAATGTCATCAGACCAAGACCGCCAAGCTGGATCAGGATCAGGATCATGGCTTGCCCGAACAACGTAAAGCTTGACCCGGTATCAACCACGGCAAGGCCGGTGACGGTGACGGCGGACGTGGCCGTAAACAAGGCGTCGGAAAAGCTGATCGGATGGGTGACCGCAACAGGGAGGACCAAAACAACCGCACCGATCAGGATCAAGGCCAGATACAGGATGGCGAGCAAAAGCGGCGGTGGTATTCGGATCGGTTTTCCGGTGCGGTTCGGAAAATAAAAGGGCATGGCTCAGATGCCGTCGCTGAAGTCGCGCAAATTCTGGCGGCGACCAAGGATCAGGATCTTGTCAGTGGCTTCCATCGTGACGGTCCCGGTATCACAGCCGATAAATTCCGATCCGCGCAAAATGCCCAGACAGCGCAGTTCGTGGGACTTTTCAAGATCAAGCGACTCAATGGTTTTCCCCGCCATGCTTTCCGGGACTTCCAGATTGATGACATGCATGCCGTTACCAAGGCTTAGATAATCGCGTACGGCGGGGTTATGCAGTTTCTGGGCGATGTGCTGGCCGATTTCCTGTTCGGGTAAAATGACCCGGTCGGGTTCAAGTTTGGTCAGGATGCGATGATGGGTTTTGTTGATCGCCTTTACCCAGACGGTTTTGACCCCCAGCATTTTGACATTCATCGTGCACAGGATATTGGCTTCAAGGTCTTCGCCAATGGCAATCAGGGAGACGTCATATTTGTCGACCCCGGCCTCGCGGAGGGCTTCTTCATCGCGGCCATCTGCGATGATCGCTTCGGACAGGATATCCGACAGGGCGGCGACGGATTTTTCGTTGATGTCGATGCCCAGGACGTGATTGCCACTTCGTGCCAGATCGGTCGCAACCGTGCTGCCAACGGTTCCAAGCCCGATGATGACAAAGGTTCGGTTGCGCTTCTTTTCGGTTTTGGGGGCCATATCGGTTACTCCCTTTGCAATGGATTGCCCGATGCAGCGAAATTCGCACGGCGATTTTACGTCCGACGGACGAACATATCAGTCAAACAGACTTGCTGCAGCAGCCTGTTGTGCCGGATCGGTCAGATTGCCGACACGCCGCAGGAACGAGTTCTTTTCCTCGTAATAGCGTTTGCCAAGATCGGCAAAGCTTTTGACCTCGGCATTGGTATTGATGTGAAATTCGCGTTTGGGCACTTTGGTTGCGGTTTCATCCATCAGGACCGCGCTGATTTCCGGATCGATAACATCGGCAACACCGTCAAGCTCGATCCGGTTTTTCAGGCTGAACAGAAACTTTTTGAAAGCCGGATGGCGCTGCAAAAATGCTTTTTCGGTCAGAAGGAAATCATTGGCGGCAAAGTCGGGTGCATTTTTGACAACGAATTCGCGGCAAAGATGATCGGTGGCAAAACACATCGGGCCGAAAATGAAATTGCGATAGATGTCTTCTTTAAGCTGCCAGAACTTATCAAGGCGTTTCAGGGCATCTTCATCAAGCTTTACCGCCGCCTCAAGCAACAGGCGCGGATGACAATGGACATAGTTCGGATGCACATAGGTCTTGGTCCGGCTGATGCCTTCGAGTGTGTCGATATTGACCGGACCCGACAGCAGGCTGGCATGCGGGTGGGTCGATTTTTTTGATAGAAGGGCAATGACCTCGTCCGGATCAACACCGTGTTTCACCAGTAAATGATTGACTGACAGATCAAGCTGAACTTCGCCGGTGATGATCTTTTCGGTCAATTGGTGATGGTTCAGGTTGAACCGCCGGGCAAATTCCGGCTCCAGTGTATGCGAAAACGGGCCATGGCCGATATCATGCAAAAGGGCCGCTGCCCCCAGAAGGTCGCGATCAGCTTCTGACAGGCCCATCAGGCGGCAATATTGCTGCGACAGCAGGGCAACACCGATGGTGTGATCATATCGGGAATGGCGGATATTGGCCGGGCGTCCATTGGGATGGAACAGGTAATCAATGGCACCAAGGAACGAAATTTCGCGCAACCGTTCAAACGCATGCGATGCGATCAGTTTTTTATGCAGCGGACGATCAAAGGCCGACGCGATTTGCGAACGTTTGAAATGATAGTTGTATTGTGGCGCATCGCGAAACAGCAGTTCCCATTCTGCGATGTCATCGGCGCTGAAATTGGTGTCGAACAGATCGCGCATTTCCGGTCCCGCCGGTTTGGCCGCGGCAGACTCCTTTTGGGGCGCGACCGGTTTGGCGGCCACGCGCGGCGTAAAAAGGTCTAGCTGCGGTTTGGGACTCATTTTTGAAATGACGAGATCGTTATAGCTGTTGTTTCGACAATAGCGCAGACATAGCCCGATTTGGGGTATATGTCATCGCGGATTTTCCTGCGATCACGGGCGTTCGGCCGGGTATCGGGAAAACGTCGTGAAACAGTGGTAAAAGCAAGACGTTTTCACCATAATAATAGCTCATAAACACAAACGGTTAACAACACGTGACACGGGCTACATCCAACCATCAAAGGGGGAAAGAACCAATTGGTTCCCGCAAAGGGGGATCAAACAGGTTTGGTTTGTCCAGACTGTGGCAATGGGGATGCTATGGTCTGACGTCGCTTTTCATCGCAGCCGACCTGCATGCACAGGAAAAATTCCGTGTTGGCAGCGCACCGGAAGCCGCGCCGAACGCAGGCGCTGCACCAGACGGGGCCTCGATTTTAGGCAGTTTCGCCGATCTGAGTGACCGCGATTGGCTGGTTGTTGGTTTGGCGGCAATTGGTGGTGCTGCGATTGCCGGGGGAATCGGGTGGCGATTATCGCTGCGCATGCGCCGCCATCTTGAAGAGGCGGAAGATCACGAATCCGAATTGGCGGATTCGACCGAACAATTTACCCATCTGTTCTTTGCCGGGCCGGACCCGGTTTATTATTGGAGCCAGGCCGGCTTTGCCGAGGGGGCAAGCCCGTCGCTGAAACGTGCGTTCCAGCTTGGCAAGGATGGGCGTTTTCCCGATGTGCTTGACCAGTTGCGCGATGATGATGCCAGGACCCTTAAGGAACGTGTGCGAAACCTGAAATCCACCCACGAGCGGTTTGAGCTTTGGGTAACAGCTGTTGATGAACGCAAGTTCCACGTCACCGGGGCGATGGCACGCAAGGACCGGACTTCGCCGGTTCTGGCCCATGCGCTTTGGTTCCGTGATGAAACCCGCCATACCCGTGAACGCGAAAGCCAGTTCGGCGATTTTACCGCGCTCAAACGCGAAGTCAGCGGGTTGCGGCTTTTGATCGACAGTCTTCCGTTTCCGGTGTGGCGGCGCGATGGCGATTTGCGTTTGATTGATTGTAATGCGGCCTATGCGACCGCGGTGGAACTCGACACGGTCAAGGATGCCCTTGCCAGACAGGCGGAACTGGGCGGCGGGGTGATCCCCGATAAGGGCAAGTCATTGGCGGCGTCGGCATTGCGCAACGGCGAAACCATGACACGCGATTATCATATCGTGATCAAGGGTGACCGGAAGCTTCTGCGCATTACCGAATGTCCGTCACAAACGCCCGAAGACCTTGATGGTCTGATTGGCTTTGCGATTGATTGTACCGCAATCGAAGAACTGCAATCCGACCTGTCGCGTCATATTCGTGCCCATGCCGAAGTCTTGGAAAACCTTGGAACCGCGATTGCGATTTACGGCGGCGACAAGCGGCTTATCTTCTTTAACACCGCCTTCACCAAACTTTGGGATATGGATGAGGACTGGCTATGGGCGGAACCGTCGCTTGATGATGTGCTGCGCCGGATGCGCGATGAGCGCAAATTGCCCGAAGTCACCGACTTCACGCAGTTCCGCAATATTGAAAACCAGCGCTTTACCGATCTTCTCAAGCCAGAAGAAGATTTGATGCATCTGCCGAACGGCATGACCTTGCGCCGGTTCATTTCACCGCATCCGTTTGGCGGACTGATGTTCGCGTTCGAGGATGTCACCGACAAGCTGGTTCTCGAAAGCAGTTACAACACCCTGATCGCGGTTCAGCGCGAGACGCTTGAAAACCTGCATGAAGCGGTAGGCGTGATCAGCGGCGATGGCCGGTTGCGGCTTTACAATCACGGTTTTGCCGATGTCTGGGGCCTCGAAGACAGTTTCCTCTCAGGTGCGCCCCATATCAGCGAAGTGGTCGAAGAAGCCCGTGATTACTGGCACGAGCGCGAAGACTGGGACAAATTCAAAAGCCGGATGGTCGCGCGTATCACCAACCACGAACCCATGAGCGGCCGTATCGAACGTGCCGATAACAGCATCATCGATTTTGCCATTGTACCGCTGCCTGACGGGGCGGTGATGATGTCTTATATCGATGTCACCGACACGATCCGGGTCGAACGGGCGCTTCGCGAACGCAACGAAGCGCTGCGTACAGCCGATCAGATGAAGTCGGACTTCATTTCGACCGTGTCGCGTGAACTGACCCGGCCGCTTGACCATATCAATGGCGAGGCAGACCGCCTTATTCCGCATTTACAGGGCAATGTCGCGCAGTCGGTTGAAACCATCCGGGCCGAAGCCCAAAGCATGCTGGCACTGGTGGATGACATGCGGGACCTTGCAACGCTGGGATCAGGGCAGGTCGCGCTTGAACTTGATACGGTCGATCCAAGGCGTTTGTTACGTTCGCTCGAAGCACTGACGCGGGCGCGCCTGGCGGAACTTAACGTTTCGCTACGCCTTTACTGTTCGCGCAATATCGGCTGGATGATTGCCGATGAACGCCGCCTTAAACAGGCGTTGTTCATTCTGGTGACCAATGTCCTGCGTACCGCCCCCGAAGGCAGTGAGGTTTCCGTGGTTGCCCGTCGTCGGGGCGAGGATATCGATATCAGTATTTCACTGTCGGACGAAGCACCGCAACCGATGCTGTTTGAAGGATTGCGCGAGGGAGAATCACCATCTGCGCGCCGCGCACTTGGCATGGCAATGGTGCGCGCAGTGGTCGAAATCCACGGCGGCCGGGTCAAGGTCAGCCGGGATGGACATGAAATTTCCTGTATCCTGCCCGCAGGCGAAGAAAGCGATCTGGAATAACAAAAGGCGTCCATCGGTCGCCTTTTGTTCCAACATCATCAAACTCTGAACGGTACTTCCCTGCCGGCAATGAAGGCATCAATGTTATCAAGTGCCCGGAATCCCATAGCATTGCGGGTTTCGACCGTTGCCGATCCCAGATGGGGCAACAGGAACGTATTGGGCAGATCGCGATAGGTCGGCTCGATATTCGGTTCCCCGGCAAAAACATCAAGTCCGGCGGCGGTCAGTTTGCCCGATTTGAGTGCTGCGATCAGGTCCTTGTCATTGACGATATCACCGCGTGCCGTATTCACAATGATCGCCCCATCTGGCAGCTTGGCGATGAAATTGCGATTGACCATACCGCGTGTTTCCGGTGTTGACGGGCAATGCAGTGACAGGAAATCGCAATGGGGCAGAAGGTCATTAATGGTTGGGTGATAGGCCGCGCCGAATTCCTGATCTTCGGGCAGGCGGCGACGGTTGAAATAATGGACTTCCATATCGAAACCGCGTGCACGTTTCGCGACGGCCTGTCCGATCCGTCCCATGCCGACAATGCCGAGTTTCTTGCCGGTCACTTGTGTGCCCATCAGATGGGTCGGCCGCCAGCTTGACCATGTTGCGTTGCGGACTTCGGCCTCGCCCTCGCTGGCGCGGCGTGCAGCACCCAGAATCAGAAGCCACGCAATATCCGCCGTTGCATCGGTCAGAACCCCGGGGGTATTGCCGATGACGAAACCGTTGGCCTTGGCCGCGGCCAGATCAATATGGTCAGTGCCCACCGAAAAGGTGGCAATGATGCCGACCTTTTGGGGCAGGGCTGCAAAAAAGGCCGCATCAATCGGATCGCCAACCGAAACCAGGGCGGCATTTGCGTCTTTGCACAGGTCAAGAATCTGATCGCGTGACAGCGGATCATCTCCGTCCTGCATGCGCAGATCATAACTTTCGCGTGCGCGTTTTTCGACAGCTTCCGGCAGGCGTCTGGTGATGGCGAGAACCGGTTTCATTCTGATGCATCTCCCTGAATTTTAAGACTTGTTTGTTGATTGTGTCAGAATAGCTGGCCAAGTGCGAGACGAATGCCGATTGTCGTGATGGTCAATGATAGCAGGAAATCGGCTGCAACAATGGCACTTGCCGTGGCAATCGGGACCGCCAGTGTCAGTTTCGCAATATAAACCCCGTAAATCAGCATCGCGATCACGGCAATCAACACAAATCCACCAACGCCAAGCATCGGAAACGCCGCGCCAAGAAGCAGTGCCAGCAGATAAACGCCCATCTGCAAGACGCTTGACCAGTTATAGACGGTGATAAACGCGATATAGCGATTGGCGCGGCCAATCATTGGCGCGACATGCAGCATCAGCAGCGGAAAGGCGAACCATTTCATCACATAGGCGATGGTTTCCACCAGCATGTAACGACCAACCGGGAATTCATCGGGAACCGTGTCGAGATCATGCCAGCGCAACAGCGCAAAGGCCGGAAAGACAATCACGGCGGCAAAGAAAGAACGCCAGAACGCTTCGATGGAATAATCAAAGAAAGCAAGGCCTTTGGCGTCACCACGCGCAATACGCCAGGTTCCATAAAGTGCGCGCAGGGTTTCAGTCGACATGGTCATGGAGGGTCGTCGTTTCACATAAAATGGGGCGGATAAGCAGGACGAAAATCTTGAACAGGGATCTCAATCACAGCTTATCCCTGTTTGACCCGTCTTCACAAGACGGGTGCTTGCCCGTCTGTTAACCGGCGCACATTGGTCCCGGAATTCAGGCAGAAGCAGGAAAAAGACATGTCGGACAAACTTGCCGGATATTTGCCGCGCCTGTCATTCCTGCGGGCGACGGAACCCGGTTCGTTAACGCTCGCACGTCTTTGTCTTGAAATGGCAACCGCACTCGATAAATCCGAACGGATGGTAGCCCTTTCCCTGTTTGACGAGGCAGATCAAATCTTTGCCTCCCACCTGCAAACGGCACCGGATGCCGCCCGTGCCGGATTGGCCCATAGCCTTAATAACAGGGCAGCCCTTGAAATCGGTGCAGAACAATGGGCGGATGCAGTTGATGCCGCATGCCAGGCTGTTGAACTTCGTCGTGATCGGCTTGCAAGGTTGCCATCGGGGCAGAGCGAAGCCGCCCGACTTGATCTTGGATATTCGCAAGGCGCGCTTGTTTTGGCACTGCGGGGGGCCGGGCAGTTCGGGACCGCGCGTGAAATATGTGGCGAGGCCTTGGTTAATCTTGCGGTGTTTGCCGGAAAGAAAAACCAGCAGGCGTTTATCCTGCTGGCCAAACTCATTTGTCTTTATACCGAACTGTGCGGCATCACCGGCGAGAAACCCGACCCGGTCCTGCTGCTGCCGCTGGCCAAGGCCTTTTATGACAGCAACCAGACCGGATAAGTGGCCGGTTTTAAAGGTTATCGGGTACTTTTTACCGACCAGCTCAGATTGATTTCCTTGCCTGCCGGGACCTCGATGGTCCAGACAATCAGGTCTGGTTGCGGCTTGGTGTGTTTGTGGTCTTCGCCGGTAACAACCCAGTCGGCCGGAACATTTTCACGGATCGTAACGGTTTCGGTGCGTTCACCGCCATTGGTGATCGACCATTCCATGTTGGCGGTGATTTCATCAGGCAGATTTGGGCGTGCCTTGCGATCAAACGCCGTGACTTTGCGCGTACCGGAAATATTGCTGGCCTGGCCAAGGCGTATGGTTGCCTTGCGTCCGACCGGGGTCAAAGACAGATTGTCTTCACCAAGGAAGCCGGTCACACCGCTTTTGGACTGGCCAAAGACGCGCACGGTTCCTGCGGGCCATGGGCTTTTTTCGTCCGGGCCACCATCGTTTTCAATTTCGATTTCAAGGTCAGGCCGGACAAATTCAGACACGTCACTTTGTCCGGCATAGTAAAGATTGGCACTGCCGTTAAAGGTGACCTTGCGGGTTGCAGGCAAGTTTTGCGATGCGATCAACGGCATCATCACGACATCACCATTGCGCATCGAAAGCCCGTCGAACGGACCATAGACATGCAGGTTTTCCATGGTTTCGCGATCCGGCGCGCCGCCACCCGGTGCGCTATCTGCCATGGCCGACATCATCATTTCCCCGCGGGCGGCCTTTGCCATCGGGGTGTAGCTGATCCGGTTGGGATCACCGGCGACCAGACGCAGCTGGGCATTGTTGATTGCCGAGCCCGTCTGATTGGTAATGCGTGCCATTGCCGAAAGGTTCAGGACATTTTCCACACTGTCATACTGCCCGACATAGGCCGTCTGCCACGAAATACCTCCCAAAAGGTAGGCAAGCGAGATATGATCAAGTGCCGCATCCGAGCCAATGGTGACTTCGATTGCCGGGCTGGTAGCGAAGTTGCCGGGCAGGTCGGAGATGATGATCTGTTCAACAGGAACCTGTTCAATACCATCAAGGGTCCGAACCAGTGCGCCACCGTCAATCGATAGCAAAGTGCCTTCGACCAGTTCGTCATCCTTGCGCCGGATGGAAATGGTTTTGCCAACCTGATCTTGCAACAGGCGATACATGGTCGCTGGGCCGTTTGCCGTATTGCGTAACGAATGCCAGACAAGATTGGCATCTTTTTGCGCGCCCATCAGGAAGGTCTCGTCCATGATGGTTTGCGGCAAATTTTCGATCCGGAGTGTTTTGACCCCTTTGGGGATCGTGCCGTTACGTTGTTCGGCAATCATGCCAAGATTTCCGGGGTAAACGGTCAGCTGAATTTTACTGCGGCTTTCACCGGAAAGCGTGATAGTTTCTTCGGTCTTTTCGTCACCGGATTGGGCGGATGCCGGTTCGATGACGGGACCTGCAAAAAGGGCCGCGCTAAGAAGCGTGGCCATGGCAAAACGGTTGCGCAATTCTGATGACATCTCGAATCCCTTGTGTCGCTTGGTGCGTATTGTTCTTCAACAAGCTTTACGCGAAAAAGTGGCAGGATCAAGGACGTATCAAGATTGAGGAAGGCTCTAGTTTAAAGTTTTATGCTGAAAATGAACAGGTATCGCCTGGCTGAAACCTTTGACGTGAATTGCATCCTGCTTGGTAAAGCTGCGCATCAGGATGGATGTGGCTGAGGGTGCCTCGGACCGAAGTTTGTGGGCAAAGTTGTCACTGATAATGATGTCGGTATCAAGGGTTCTGGTCGCACGTTCCAGACGGGCTGCCAGATTGACGCTGGCGCCGATAACAGCGGGCGTAACGGCCTCGCCTTCGCCAATATCACCAACAACCGCCGGGCCAAAATTAAGGCCGATACCGATCTGAAGTGGCGTTGTGCTATCTGCTAGATCACCGTTTTGCCAGTCCCGGACATGGCTGACCATGGATTGCGCGGCCGATAACGCGTTTGCCGCCGGACAATTCATATCGTCAAATGCGCCAAAACTGGCCATGACGGCGTCGCCGATATATTTTTCGACAATCCCGCCATAGGCACCGATTTGTGTCGTCATGATCTGGTGAAACTGGTTTAACAGACGCATCACATCCTGCGGATCGCGTTTTTCGGCATAACCGGAAAACCCGATGATATCGGCAAACAGGATCACGCATTCCCGTCGTGCGCCAACGCGAACCGGCTCATCGCGATCTGCCAGTTGGTCAGCGAGGGCCGCCGGGAAATATCGTGCCAGATTGCCATGCGCGCGTTCGGCGGCGGCAAACTGATTGATCAGGACGCGTAACCGCGAAACCATCACCGCACAGGCCAGCGTAAACACCACGACAATCACGACCTGCTCGGCCAATGCCGAAATGTCGATAAATTCCGGCAGGGTATAGGTCGTGATGATTTCGTCCTGGGTTGGTGTCCAGTCATCGCCGAAATGCTGCGAAACGATGACACCGGGCCGGGTCATCAGCCAGACAATACTGGTGCTCCATGCGGCGAACAGCCAGAACCCGAACCAGATGATAAGACGCGGTGAAAAGGTCATGATGACCAGTGCCATCATGATCATGGAAAACACAACGCCCCGATCCCGAACGACGAAGCTGTATAGCCATGCCGGATGATCGGCAAATGGGTTCAGCGGGTCTGGAACGACCGACACATAAACGATCAGGGCCGCATCGGCGATTGCCAGAATATAAAGCAACCAGCGCCAGTTGCCGCCGCGAAAGGCGACAAAAAGCTGAACCAGAACACCCGGGATGAACCAGCCCAGAACTTCCAGTAGGGAATACAGCTCACCTGTTGGCGAATCCGGTTTGGAAAACAGCAGCAGGATGAAGGCAAGCATGCATATGCGTAGAAACGCCACAAGGATCAGGCCACGCTTTTCCTCGCGGGCGACCAGTCGATCAAACAGGGAACTGGGAGAAGGATCAGCTTTTGATTGCATCGGCGAGAAGGTTTTTCAGGCCGTCTGTATCGCGGATCACCAAACGCCCGTCACGGCGAGTAATCAGGTCGCGTTTTTCAAGGTCGCGCAGCTTTTTGTTTACCGCTTCGCGTGTCACACCCAGCATAAGGCCCAGTTCCTGTTGCGACAGCGGAAGGGCGATGCGGATGCCTTCCGGGTCGGGGCCACCGTGACGTTCAGCCAGCCACAAAAGGCGCTTGACCAGTCGTCCGGTAAGATCAAGGAAATTGGCGTCTTCCAAAAGGTCGCTGACCCAACGAAGGCGACGGCACAAAAGAGCCGTGATATGACGGCGGAGCGGTGCCTCGCGGTCAAAGATTTCAAAGAAATCATCACGTGAAATAAACAAAAGCCGTGTCGGGCCGACAGCACGCGCGGTTGCCGTGCGCGGCTCACCATCCAGAAGCGCGATCTCGCCAAATACCGCACCGGGGGCCAACACGTTCAAAACGATTTCCTTGCCGGTGTCTGAAACGGTCGAAATGCGGATTTTCCCAGCCTCGACCGCGTATAATCCATCGGCAGGCGCGCCTTTTTCAAACAGCAATTCACCATCGTCCATCCGGCGGACACTTGCCTGATTCGAAAGTTGGGCAAGCAGTTCGGGATCGAGATCCTCGAACAGGAAACTGCCCGCAAGAATGCGCGAGGCAATTTTGGCCAGTTGGGGTGTTGCAGTACCGGTAACGCTGTTCACTGAGTTCACTTTTGAAATGGGCGTCGTTTCGATCATCGAATCGATGCATTGCTGGGCCAAAGTAGCATGAAATACCGGCTGCATCGCAAGTGTTTTACAGCAAATTCCATTGTGACGGCAGGGGGATGGCGAAGGAAGAGCATCCAAAAAGTTCGAATTGATCCGTCTTTGTCGTGGAAAGATGGATGGCGTGATGCCGATATTGATACCGACAGGTGCATAACATCAAACAGGCATCCGCGCGGTTAGGATTTGGGAATGTGGGTTTGCCGAACATGTTCTAAATTATATTGATTCTAGAATATTTGACAAAATCTCCTATATTTTTTAAAGTCTCCCTATTCCGATAAGGACCGATGCAGAACACCATGAATAATATCGGGCCAGCGGGATTGTTTTCATTCGGGAGGAAAAAAATGAAATTCGTTTCCAAAAGCACGCTGCTGGGCGCTGTTTCGCTTGCTGCTGCTTCTTTCGCCGTACCTGCCCAGGCTGCGGACATCACTTTGAATTTTGCCCATGTTGATCCGGCTGAATGGACGACCTCGAAGAAGGGTGCCGCAACACAGGTCTTTAAAAACATTGTCGAAGCTGAATCGGGTGGCCGCATCGAAGTTCAGCTTTTCCCGGCCGGTTCGCTTGGCGGGGAAACCGACCTGCTGCAGAATACCCAGGATGGCACGCTTGCCATGTCGATGATTTCCGGTCCGTTCTCGAAAGTCTGCCCCGAAGCTTCTGTTCTCGACATCCCTTATATGTTCCCGAATGCGAATGTCGCATGGAAGGTTCTGGATGGCGATTTCGGAAAACAGCTTGCCGAGCATTGCCTTGAAAAAACGGGCTTGCGCACCTTGGCCTATGGCGAAACCGGTTTCCGCAACTTCACCAATTCCAAGCGCGCAATTGCCGAGCCGAAAGACATGGAAGGCCTTAAAATCCGTGTCATGACGGTTCCGCTGTTCGTCGAAATGGTCAAGGCACTTGGGGGTGATCCCACCCCGATCCCGTGGCCCGAAGTGCCGACGGCACTGACAACTGGTACGGTCGATGGTCAGGAAAACCCGATCAGCGTGATCTATGCCAACAAGTTCTACGAAATGCAGAAATACCTGACGCTTGACCGTCACGTATATGGAACCGACTTCATCCTGATCAATGAAAGCGTTTATCAGGGACTGAGCGAAGGCGATCAGGCGCTTCTGCGGCGCGCGGCGGGGATTGCATCGAATGTCGGTCGTGCGGTCCAGCAGTTCAACTCGGCCGAAGGTGTCGCGAAACTTGCTGCCGAAGGGATGGAAGTCACAACCCCGACAGCGGAACAGCTGAAAGCGTTCCGTGATGTGGCCCAGCCAGCAGTTATCAATTGGCTGTCGGGCGAGATCGGTTCTGAATGGATCGAAAAACTGCAATCTGCTGTCGGTGAGGCTGAAGCCTCTATGTAACCGGCATCGGCAGGCCGGGTGCTCAGACCTCCTTTGAGCCCGGCCTGCCCTTTTTGTTCAGTGATCATCGCATCCGCGACAGGCACCAAAAGTTGTCGCGGTCATGTTGTCGGCTTCCCGTGTTCATCCAGAGGAACTTATGCAACGCGCAGAAAATGCTTTCAGGCATCTGCTTGCCGGGCTTTCGGGATTTAGCATCCTTGTCGTCTTTGGCGTCGTCTTTGCTGGCAGTGTCAGCCGCTACCTCTTTTCCGCGCCTCTGCAATGGAGCGAGGAAGTCGCGAAATATGCGATGATCTATGGCACCATGTTTGGAATGGCCTTTGCCTATCTGCAAGGTACACAGATTACGTTTAGCATATTCATTGATGCCGTTCCTGCCCCGATCCGCCGCAAGCTTGCGCTGGGTGTCGATGTCGCAACGCTGATACTGGGGGGCATTCTGGTCCATGCCGGTTTGATCTTTGCCGCCAAGCGCGGTGGGATTATGGCATCGGGCATCGGAATTCCGATGTATTGGGCGCAAATCGCCATGACGGTTGGCGGGGTCTGCCTTGTCATTGCGGCACTGTTTCGTCTCATTGCTTTCTTCACCCGCAAATCTTCAGGGGGTGAGGAATCATGATCACGGGGCTTGGCCTTTTTGTTCTGCTTGCCATTGGCGCGCCGGTGGCCTTTGCGATTGCGCTGGCGATTGCGATCTACATTGGTGGTGCGACATTCAGCATCGATCTTCTGCCCCAACGCATTTTTGCGGGGCTTGACAGCTTCACCATCCTTGCCATTCCGCTTTTTGTTCTGGCCGGGGAATTAATGAATGCCAGTGGAATCACGTCGCGGGTCATCAATCTTGCCAATGCTCTTGTTGGTCATGCCAAAGCCGGTCTGGCCCAGGTCAATATCTGGTCTTCGGTGATTTTTGCGGGCCTTTCCGGGTCGGCGGTGGCCGATACATCGGCAATCGGGCGTATCTTCATCCCGTCGATGGAAAAAGAAGGTTATCCGCGCGATTTTGCCGCGGCTCTGACGGCGGCATCATCCGTAATCGGTCCGATTATTCCGCCCAGTATTCCTGTGATTATCTATGCGCTGATTACCAGCAATGTGTCGGTTCCGGCCCTGTTTCTGGCCGGGATTGTTCCGGGCATCCTGCTTGCGATTGCGTTGTCGGTTTATGTCCGCATCTTTGCGGCCAATTATGCCACACCGCGTGGCCGGATGAATATGCGCCAAAAGATGCGCGCCCTTTGGGATGGATTGATCCCGCTTTTCATGCCGGTCTTCGTGATCGGATCAATCCTGGCGGGGATCGTGACCCCGACCGAGGCCGCAAGCTTTGCCGTTTTTTATGCACTGGTTGTCGGACTGTTTGTGTTTCGCGAACTCAAACCATCGGACCTGCCGGGTGTTTTTGCCAACTCAATGCGTGATTCTTCAAGCATCCTGATCATTATGGGCACGGTCGCCGCGGCAAACTGGTTCATGACTTTTGCGGGTATTCCGCAGGCGGTCAGTTCGTTTGTGCTAGGCTATGTAGATAGCCCGACAATGTTCCTGATCCTGATCAACATCATGTTGCTTGGTGTCGGTCTGGTGCTTGAAGGCATTGCCGCAATGCTGGTTCTGGTGCCGATCCTGCATCCGATTGCGATCAGCCTTGGTATTGATCCGACCCATTTCGGCATTGTCGTGATCTTCAACCTGATGATCGGGCTGATCACACCACCAATGGGGCTTTGCCTGTTTGTTGCGGATGCCATCGCCAATGTTGGTATGGCCCGGATGATCAAATCGATCATGCCGTTGTTCCTGGTAGAATTGGCGGTTTTGATCCTGATCACCTTTGTGCCGCAACTCGTCACCTTCATGCCCAACCTGTTCGGATTTTAGGATTTCGCCCCATGTTGAAACTTGGTCTTATCGGTAAAGGCATATCACTCAGCCAATCGGCCAGACTGCATGTCTTGCTTGGCCGGATGTGCGGAATTGATGTGACCTATGACTATCTCGACAGTGAAAAGATCGCCGGTTTCGATCTGATCGGGCAACTTGCAGCCTGTGCCAAGGCTGGTTATGCCGGGGTGAATGTTACCCATCCCTACAAAACCGAGGCCCGCAAGCTGATCCAGCGTCGCAAACGTCTGCCCGAAGCCCTTGGTGCGGTGAATACGGTGGTGTTCCGCGAAGATGGCTGGCGCGGGGACAATACCGACTATGTCGGGTTCATGCGCGGTTATCGCGGGCAGTTTGGCGATCAGGCACCGGGAACGGTTTTGCAGATGGGGGCGGGCGGCGTCGGCCTTGCCACGGCATTCGGGTTGCACGGGCTTGGTGCGGAACGCATCCTTATCCATGATAAGGATGCCGATCGCGGCCATACGCTGGTTGCGACCCTGAAGGCGGGCGGGGCCAACGTTGCCTTTGTTACCGAACCTGATCTTTCCGATGCGATCCGCGATGCGGACGGTTTGATCAATTGTACCCCGGTTGGCATGAACCAGTATCCGGGCAGTCCGATTGATGCTGCTTTGCTGGGCGGACAGAAATGGGCGTTTGATGCGGTTTACACGCCGGTTGAAACATCATTCCTGCATTCCGCGCGAAAGGCCGGGCTTTCGGTCATGACCGGCTTTGAACTGTTCTTTTTTCAGGGTATTGAAGCGTTCGAGGTTTTCAGCGGGGCGCAGATCGACGGGGATGCCGCCCGGATCGAATATTTCAATGCCTATCCCGAGGCATTGACGGGGTAAGGGGAAAGTCCATGAGCAGCAGCACAGTTGCCGAGACCGTTTATAACGAAATCCGCGATGACATCCTTTATGGCGAACTCCAGCCGGGTGTGAAGCTGAAGCTTGATGCGTTGCGGGATCGTTATAATGCCGGGGTCAACACGCTCCGCGAGGTGCTGAATCGTCTTGTCGCGTCGGGATTTGTTTTTGTCGAAGGCCAGAAAGGCTTTCGGGTTGTCGAAACATCGCCCTCGAATTTCAAGGAACTGACCGCGATGCGGTTGCTGCTTGAAACCAACGGGCTTGCGAAATCAATTGATGCCGGGGATGTCGAATGGGAAGGCCGTGTTGCTGCCGCCCATCACAAACTTTCCGCCATCGAAAAACGCATGCTGACCGAAGACAGTCGCGAACTGACAGTACGCTGGAGCCAGTATGACCGCGAATTTCATCAGGCCCTGATCTCTGCCTGTGGGTCGGATCTGCATATGCGGATGCATCGTGAAATCTTTGATCAGTTCCGCCGTTATGTGGTGATCGAACTGAAAACGCACGGCTTCCGGGCCGAGGAGATTATTGATGAACATCGAGGCATCTGTGATCTGGCACTGGCACGCGACAAAACTGCCGCACTCTCAAAACTGACCGATCATATCGAAACCTATCGGCGCCGTTCGCAGGACTGATCAAACCGATCCTGCCGGGCAACGTGCCCGGAAGTCCTTCCGCGCGACGGTGCCGATGCACCACACGACCATCCCGGAGGGATAAAATGCTGACTTCCATCGCCACTGTTTCGCTATCGGGCGATCTTCAGGAAAAACTTGATGCCATTGCCGCCGCTGGTTTTGACGGTGTCGAGATTTTTGAAAATGACCTACTGACCTTTGATGGCTCCCCCGAAGATGTTGGCAAGACCATCCGTGACCTTGGTCTGAAGCTGGTCACCTTCCAGCCGTTCCGTGATTTTGAAGGCATGCCCGAACCCCAGCGCACCCGCGCGTTCGAACGTGCCGAGCGCAAGTTCGATCTGATGGAAGAACTGGGTACCGATCTTCTGATGGTTTGCTCGAACGTCTCGCCGCATTCGCTGGGCGGGCTTGATCGTGCGGCAAAAGATCTGGCCGAACTTGGCGACCGTGCGGCAAAACGTGGGCTTCGCATTGCGTTCGAAGCCCTGTCCTGGGGCAAACATATCAGCGACTATCGCGATAGCTGGGAAGTGGTGCGGCGCGCCAATCACCCCAATGTCGGTCTGGTGCTTGATACCTTCCATATCATGGCACGCAAGGTGCCGCTTGATGCGATTGCATCAATTCCCGGCGACAGGATTTTTCTTGTGCAGGTCGCCGATGCGCCGATTCTTGAAATGGACCCGTTGTCATGGAGCCGCCATTTCAGGTGCTTTCCGGGGCAGGGGGACTTTCCACTTGATGAATTCATGCGCAATCTGGCCCGAACCGGGTATGACGGGCCGCTATCACTTGAAATTTTCAATGACCAGTTCCGCTCAAGCTCGACCAAAAACGTTGCCAAGGATGGCTTGCGTTCGCTGATTTATCTGGGTGATGGCATTGAGGGTGTAAAAGTCGGTGAAAAGGCGGTTGCCCTGCCGCCAAAGGCGCATGCCCGCAATGTCGAATTTGTTGAATTCGCGGTCGAAGAAGAAAACGCCGAAAAGCTTGCGGCCCTGTTTGCCGGGCTTGGATTTGAAAAACGCGGCAGCCACAAATCCAAGGCTGTCACATGGTGGAAGCAGGGCAATATCAACCTTGTGATCAATTGCGACAAGGATGGTTTCGCACATTCCTATAACATCGTGCATGGCCCGTCGGTTTGTGCGGTGGGGCTTAAGGTCGATGATGCAAACGCATCGCTTAAACGCGCGCAATCCCTTTTGGCATCACCCTTTGTCCAGTCCGTTGGCCCGGGCGAAATCGAAATGCCCGCCATCCGCGGTGTGGGTGGCAGTCTGGTCTATTTCCTTGATGATCAAAGCGAACTGGCGCGCATCTGGGATGTCGAGTTCGAAGCATCGAAAACTGCCGACAAACCGGCAAATGACGCCAACCTGAAATCGGTCGATCACGTTTCCTATTCGATGCAGTACGAGGAAATGCTGACCTGGGTGCTGTATTTCACCTCGATCTTCGATCTTGGTAAAATGCCAACGGTCGATGTGCCCGATCCCGGCGGGCTTGTGCAAAGTCAGGTGGTTCAGGGTGAGGATGGCGGGGTGCGGCTGATCCTGAACGGATCGCAAAGCCCCCATACCCAGCATTCACAATTCCTAAGCGAATTCTTTGGAAGCGGCGTGCAACATATCGCACTTTCAAGTGGCGATATTTTTGCCAGTGTCGATTTTTGCCGGAAAAATAGTGTTGAAGTTCTGCCAATCCCGGAAAATTACTATGATGACATCGAGGCGCGCTTTGGCCTTGATCCCGATCTTCTGGATCGACTGAAGGCTGCCAACATCCTTTATGATCGTGATGATGACGGCGAGTATTTTCAGGTCTATACCAAGACCTTCGCCAACCGGTTCTTCTTTGAACTGGTCGAACGTCGCGATTATCGCGGGTTTGGTGCGGCCAATGCACCGATCCGGCTGGCATCGCAAACCCGTATGAACCGGCGCAGTCAGACGTCGAAATAAGCAAACATTTCAGGGGATCAGGAAACCATGAGCGTTTCGGAAATTCTTGTCATTAACGGCCCGAACCTTAACCTTCTGGGGCAGCGGCAGCCGGAAATCTACGGCTATGACACTTTGGCAAGTATCGCGGATAAATGCGCGTCCCTTGCCGAAACGCTGGGGGTTTCTGTCCGGTTTGAACAGTCAAACCACGAAGGCAGCATTGTCGATTTCATCCATGATGCACGGCAAAAATCGGCGGCGATCATTATCAATGCCGGGGCCTATACCCATACATCAGCCGCCATTCATGACGCGCTGAAAACATTCGATGGCTATATCATCGAACTGCATATTTCCAACCCGCATGCCCGCGAAGAATTCCGCCACCACAGCTGGATCAGCCCGGTTGCCAATGCCGTGATGGCCGGTGCCGGTGCCTATGGCTATGAACTGGCAACGCGTCTTGCCGCGGAAAAGATTGCGCAGACCAAATAGGGTGATGGTGCCCGGGTCCGAAACAACAAAGGCAGCATCGAATGCTGCCTCGGACTGCTGAACAGCTCACAGATAACATGCCTTCAAGAGACAATTCCCGCAAAGCTTACCCCCGTGAAAGCGGGGGCGGCAATCCCGTCTCCTGCAACAGGGTATGGATTCCGGGTCTTCGCTCTGCTCCGCCCGGAATGACGATTGTGATCAACCGCCAAGCCAATCCCGCCAGCCAACCAACCCCGGACCGCTGACAAAGCCCTCCCAACCAGATCGTCATTCCCGCGACGGCGGGAATCCAGTCTCTTTCAGCGGGGCATGGATTCCGGGTCTGCGCTGCGCTTCGTTTCGCCCGGAATGACGGTTTTGGTCAATCGCCAAACCAATCCCGCCAGCCAACCAACCCCTCTGCCCCCGGCATCGCCAAACGCCACCGACTGGACGGACCACGCCCCGAACGACGCTCGCTCTCGGTTGCCCCAAAACGCACCTCACCCCAAGGGCCACAGCGTTGCCGAATGGCAGGCACACAAATCCCGCCATCGATGACCGGCCTTTCGGCATGTCCGACGCACCATCGGACCGCTGACAACCGATCCTGCCAGCCGCTCCCCGCCAGCCACCCCGGCACCCCGGCCGCCGATCCCGTGCCGATCCAATCCGGGCGCAATTCGGGCCCGCTGATTCTCGGCATTGTCACGCTTCATCGACCGGACTGGACCAAACCAGACCAGCCTCGCCCCGGCTATCCCAGCCCCGTTCAGACGCCTTGCCCCAAGGACACATCTCTCCCGTCATGATAAACACCCGTTTTTCGCAAATTTCGCGTGGCCTTACGGCAAGAACACACCACCGCCGTAATGGCTTTTCCATGCGCCAGTGATGCTCCTTTGGTGACGCCGCCCCCGCCATTTCATCCCGTCAGATCGCTGCCCCGTCATCGTCTCATTCCTGTTTTGCCGCCCGAAACGCAAAAAACCCGCAAAAGCGGATCACGCTTTGCGGGTTTTGTCTCCGGACCCATTTGTCCTGTTGACTTTATCTTTATGACACAACCAAAAGAACAAATCAAGAACTTTTTTCAAAAAAACGGAAAAAGTTCCCGGCCGATGCTCTGCGTGACCAAAAAGGTATATTTATCAATATCCTAGGCAGAATTGAATGCTGCCTTCTGTTTTCATGAACGGTCTGCGATCAAACTGCGCTGCGTGATCGAAGGGCTGCGGCCAGCGTGCCGTCATCAAGGTAATCAAGTTCGCCGCCAACCGGGACCCCGTGCGCCAGGCGTGTAACCTTGACCCCGGTTTCGATCAGGCGTTCGGTGATGTAATGTGCCGTGGTCTGGCCATCGACGGTGGCATTGGTGGCAAGGATAACTTCCGTTACTACCTCGTCGCGTGCCCGTTCGATCAGTTGATCGATGCGCAAATCATCCGGCCCGACCCCGTCAAGCGGCGACAATGTCCCGCCCAGAACATGATATTGCCCCTTGAACGCCCCGGCACGTTCCAGCGCCCAAAGGTCCTGAACTTCCTCGACCACGCAAATTGCATCACGGGTGCGATTGCGGTCGGCACAGATGTGGCACGGATCGACCACATCAATATTGCCGCAGACACCGCAATTGGTCATGGCATTGGCGGTTTCTTCCAGCGCGTGGGACAACGGGATCATCAGGGTTTCGGGTTTTTTCAGCATCTGCAAAACCGCGCGCCGTGCCGACCGCGGGCCAAGCCCCGGCAGGCGTGACAGAAGCTTGATCAGATTTTCGATTTCCCGTCCGTTCATGATGGTCCCGTCTTGCGGTTGATCTTGTGATGACTGTTTCTGATAGCTTGTATCAAAAACAAAGGGCGGCGCAATGCCACCCTTTGATTTATGCGGCATGACCGCAATTTGATACCGGTTTTGCCGATCAGAACGGAAGTTTGAAACCTTCCGGCAGGTTCAACCCGCCGGTGACGTCCTTCATCTTGTCCTGAACAGCGGCCTCGACCTTGACCTTGGCGTCGTTATAGGCTGCAACGATCAGGTCTTCGAGGACTTCGGTATCCTCGGGATCGACAATGCTTTTGTCGAGTTTCAGGCCGCGCATCTCGCCCTTGCCGTTCAGCATGACCTTGACCATGCCAGCCCCGGACTGGCCTTCGATTTCAAGTGCAACAAGTCCTTCCTGCATTTCCTGCATTTTGGACTGCATCTGCTGGGCCTGTTTCAGCATCCCTGCAAGGTTCTTCATAGCTCGTCGTCTCCTTCGAGATAAAATGCATCATCGTAAACGGAACCGCTGTCATCCTGCTCGCCCTCGGTTTCTTCCTGTCCCGGTGGCAGATGGACGGCAACGATTTTTGCCTTGGGTAATCCGTCAAGGATCGCCTTGACCAGCGGATCAAGTGATGCATCCGCCTTGCGCTGTTCAAGTTCCTCAAGTTCCTGTTCCTTAAGGGTCGGCGCACCTTCTTCGCGTTCCGAAACACTGACCAGCCAACGATGACCGGTCAGATTGTTCAGGGTTTTGATAAGCTGGCTCGACAAATCCGCACGCGCCCCGCGCGCCGGACGGAATTCAATGCGACCCGGTTCGTATTTCACCAGATGCATATAGTTTTTAAGCTGTATCGCAAGTGCGGTTGTTTCCCGCTCTTTCGACAGCAATTCGGCGACTTCGGCAAAGGTTTCGGGCAGCTTGGCATAAACCTGCTGCGGGGCCTGTTCTGGCTCACCCAGCGGATCAGGGCGTGCATGGGCAACCGCCGCCCCGCCGCCATTAACCACCTGCATGCGCGGACCCGGTCCGCCACCACCATTGCTGCCGCCGCCACCTTGCGGTGCATTGCCGGATTTGTTCAGATCATTGCGCAGTTTCTTGATCAGATCGCCCGGGGGGGGCATTTCGGCGGCATAAGCCAGCCGGATCAGGATCATTTCAGCCGCCTGGATCGGGCTTGGCGCAATGCGGGTTTCTTCCAGACCTTTAAGCAGCATCTGCCACGCACGGGTTAATTGCGGCATGGCAAGCTTGGCGGCAATTTCCTTGCCGCGGTCGCGCTCAATCTGCGACACGCCCGGATCATTTGCCGCCTCGGGTGACAGTTTCACGCGTGTCAGCCAGTGGGTCAGGTCAAGCATATCCTGCAGCATCACCGCCGGATCACCGCCCAGTGCATATTGCGCCCCCAGCAATTCCAGCGCTTCGTTGATTTCGCCCTTCATGGTCCGGTCAAACAGATCGAAAATCCGCGACCGGTCTGACAGGCCCAGCATATCGCGGACCTGCTGGGTGGTGACTTTGCCCGCACCATGCGAAATCGCCTGATCCAGAAGGCTCATGCCGTCACGAACCGATCCGTCAGCCGCACGCGCGATCAGGGCAAGCGCCTCGTCCTCGATATCGGCATGTTCAAGGGTTGCGATGCGTTTGTAATGGGCGGCCAGTTCATCGGTCTGAACCCGGCGCAAATCGAAACGCTGGCAACGCGAAAGAACCGTAATTGGAATTTTGCGGATTTCGGTGGTCGCAAAGATGAATTTCACATGCTCCGGCGGTTCTTCCAGCGTTTTCAAAAGCGCGTTAAACGCACTTTTCGACAGCATGTGCACTTCGTCGATGATGTAAATCTTGTAGCGTGCCGATGTCGGGCGATACCGAACGCCTTCGATCAGTTCGCGAATATCGTCAACACCCGTGCGTGACGCGGCATCCATTTCCAGAACGTCGACATGACGGTCTTCGGCAATCGCGCGGCAATGCTCGCAAACACCGCATGGCTCGATGGTGGCATTGCCTTTGCCATCCGGTCCGATGCAGTTCAGCGCGCGCGCAATGATGCGGGCGGTCGTGGTTTTACCGATCCCGCGCACCCCGGTCAGAACAAAGGCATGCGCCAGTCGGCCACTTTCAAGCGCATTCGACAGCGTCTTGACCATCGGTCCGTGGCCGATCAGCTCGTCAAAGGTTTTCGGGCGATATTTGCGGGCAAGAACCTGATATTCGCTTTTGGGCGCCTCTTCGGCCTTTGGCGCAGTGAAAGATGCAGGTGCCGCCGCGGCGGGTTCCTGTTCCATATCAAGCTCTGGCGCCTCAGCCTCGGGCGTTTCTGGTGCTGACGTTTCGGCGTTGTCGATCTGATCCGTCATTCATCCGGTCCGGCATGTTTCAATGTGCTTTGGTTTTAGCAGCTTCGCCCCCGCATGGGAAAGACCAAGTGGGAAATTTCCCGCACAAAATTCCATAGCAGGCATGATGCTGCAAAGCATGGCGGAAACAGGTGATTTTTGGGGGATATAAAGGGTGAGAGACTGAACCGCGACCCGGAAAAACTCGTTACGGCTGCTACCTTCCGGTCCTGACCGGGTTGGCGAGCGGTCCGTCCACGGCCAGCCTCTCGCCCCCTATATCGCGCAAGGAACCATAAAACGCAAGGCCCGGCTTTGATTTTTTGATAAATCGCATGATCGTGGCTTTGACGGCGGGTTTGGTCGCGCTAATGTCGGTGCCCGTCACCTGAATATGCTGACCCACCATATTGAATTACGGGACTCGATCCCGTCTCTGGTGGATCCAACCAAGGAATTGCCCCGAAATGGACAGGCTGTTTTACGAAGCAACACATCTGGATCGCGATGCCCAGTTGCGCACCCGGGAAAACTGGCGCGAACTGTTGCTGGCTGAGGTAACCGTCAAAATCCTGATCTGCCATGGCGGTGATCCGCTTTTTGCCTGGCCCGAAGACATGAACGAACATGAACTGGTCGTTGTGGGCGGCCCGGCATTGCCACATCTTGATCTCGAAATCGAACGGGCAAACTGGATCTATATCGGTCGACAGGGCGGCGAGGCGGTCATTGCCATTGATATCGAACCGGTTATTTCCGATCGTGATGATGCCATTCGTCGGCTTGGGGGCGGTTTTGGCGATATGCGAAGCCGCATGGCAGCCCTTTCCGAAGACGAGGCCGCCCTGGCGGCCCAGGCCCGTGCCATTTTCAACTGGCACCACAAGCACCGTTTTTGTGGTGTTTGTGGTCACCCCAACCATGTGATGGAAGCCGGTTACCGTCTGCAATGCAGTAATCCGGTATGTGGCACACCGCATTTCCCGCGGACTGATCCTGCGGTCATCATGCTGATCCATCACAATGATCATGTGTTGCTGGCGCGCTCACCACAGTTTCTTCCGGGGACCGTTTCTGTGCTTGCCGGGTTTGTCGAGCCGGGCGAAACCCTTGAACAGGCCGTTGCGCGCGAAGTGTTCGAAGAAGTCGGGATACGCATCAAACGTGCGCGTTATATTGCATCTCAACCATGGCCTTTCCCCGGTTCATTGATGCTGGGTTTCGTCGCCGAGGCAGAAACGACCGACATCGTCATTGATGAAAAGGAAATTGAATTTGCGATGTGGGTGCATCGCGACGATGTTGCCGGGCTTCCCGAAAAGGGCATCAACCTTCCCCGTCCGATTTCAATTGCACGCTACCTTCTGGAAAATTGGCGCGAAGGCCGCATATAGAAGGGATCAGCGTCATATCCTGATGCAAAATCCGGGGCCGACGCGCATTGGCAATTTATAGTGTGCGAAAAGGGAGAGGCTTCTGATGCAGGGGATATTTCGTTGGTTTTGTCATATGTCGAGCGTACTGGTTTGTGGGGTGTTTGCCACAGTGGCCAATGCTGACACCAAGAACGCGATACCTGTTAAGGTTGGCGCCTATGAATATGGCGTCGTCTATTTTTTTGAAAATGATAAACCTTCAGGTTTCACCCCGGAATTGATTGCAGACCTCAATGCCATCCAATCGAAATACTTTTTCGAATTGGTCGAAACATCGTCACGTCGTCGCTACAACGATCTTGCGATGGGGGGCTTCGATCTCATTTTGATGGAAAGTCCCGACTGGGATTGGAGAGATCAGGATGTCCTGTTTTCTGATCCCATTGTTGTCGAATATGATTTATTCATTGCCCGCAAGGAGGACGTTCCGGGGCCAGGTTGGTTCGACGATATAACCCGACATGAGCTTCTTTGCGTACTGGGGTTCCATTATAAATTTGCCTCTTTCAACGCCAATCCTGAGTATTTGCAAGATCATTTCGGTGTTTTGTTCCACTATGACGAACAACAATTGTTCGACCATTTGTTGGACGGAGAAGGTGACGTTGGCATTGTTTCAGCAGGATTTCTGGCAAGAGCCTATGCAAAAAATCCGGAACTGAGTCAGAGAGTATTTATTGGACCAAGCCCTGATTTCAGCTACGAGCTGGTTGCGGTTCTTTCAAAACAGTCGGCGATATCGCTGGCTGAGTTCAATGATTTAATCCGGATAGTGAAAAGGGAAGGAAATATCGCGCAGGAATGGCGCGATATGCATGGAAATTTGCCAACAGGTTAAGCTTTTGGCCTCAATTGCCGTCAGTCTAGTGGCGGGATTCGGGCAATCACATTGCGACGCAGACTTTCAGGGCGTTCACGCCACGGCACGATGCCGTCATCTGTTTCCGCGTATTTTGTGGCAAGTTCCTGCAGATCAGCGATCATGTTTTCCGGATCAATATTTCCGTAAACATAACCCCATTTTCCCATGCCATTCAGCGCAACCGAACAGCCCGACTTGCAATTGGTCAGGCATTCAACTGCCCTGATTTCAAACGGTATGTCCAGCGTCGCCCCGTTTTCGACCATTTTATCAAACAGTATCCGACCGTGACGTGGCTCCGTTGCCCCTTCGGTCGAGGATGCGGTGCAGGTCGTGCAGATATTCAGGCGGGCTTTTGGGGACATGGTATCCGTCATGATTATGGTGTTTGCGGGGGCGCATAAAATCAGCTTGCCGCGCGTTTGGTCAAGTCGTCATCAACTACATACTCGCTGACAAAATTCTGTATCGCTGCGGCAAGTTGGCGATCAACAAGTGGGTGAGACGTATCTGACAGCATCAGGGCTACACCGACTGCGGGTAATGGTGGGAAACCGTCGCGACTTTCAAGAATCTGAAACTCATCGGTGACGCTTGCCGCTGCAAGGGCGGCGACACCCAAACCGTCACGCACCAGATGCAAAAGCGATGCGGCCTGTCGTGTGGTCGCAAGCAAGGTATATGGCCGGTCTGCCTTGGAAATCGCATCAATTGCCCATGCATGGAATTTGCAATCCTCTGCAGGCAGAACAAGTGATAATGGGTTTGCCAGATGTTGTCGGTGAATGGGGGATGAAACCCAGACACCGGGCTCATGACGCAAGAAATATCCTTCTTCACCCTGTTCCGACCGGCTGATGACGGATATATCAAGTTCTCCTTGGTCGAGCATCCGGCGCAGCAATATCGTCGGGTTGACGGAAATGAAGAATTTGGCATCGGGATGGACCTTGCGTATTGCACGCAGCACCACCGGCAGGATTTTCTGAGTGTAATCATCCGGGCATCCGATCCGGATCGGACGGCTGCTATCATGACCGCGCATCTTTCCCATGGCTTCGTGCTGCAACGACAGCATTCGCCTTGCATAACCGACAAAGGTGATGCCGTCCGCTGTCAGCAAAACATTGCGGCCCTCCCGTTCAAACAGCTTGTTTCCGACAAGATCTTCCAGCCGTTTCATCTGCATGGAAAATGCCGATGGAGTGCGGCCGATCCGATCCGCAGCACGGTTGAAACTGCCACATTCGGCAAAGGCGACAAAGCTTCGGAGCAGATCGGAATCCATGTGACTTCCTTTGATCAGTAAAAAAGATCAATAAAATTGAACGGTCAGGTCAAAACTATTCGATTGTTTGATCCTGGGCCAGAACCAATTATCTCCCTCGGCCGGCCAGTACGAAACCGTATGTGCCAAAGGAATACCGGAATGATACTTCACGATTTTTTACCGTCGGGAAACGGCTACAAGATTCGTTTGCTGCTGACCCTGCTTGGCAAATCATTTGATCTGGTCGAACATGACATCACCAAGGGTGAAACCCGCACACATGACTTCATGTCGCGGATCAACCCCAATGGCAAAATTCCTGCGCTGGAATTCGATGATGGTCGGGTTCTTGTCGAAAGCAACGCGATCCTGATCCATCTTGCCGATGGAACGCCTTATTTGCCGGCCGATGCGTGGGAACGCACGGAAGTCATGCAATGGTTGTTCTTTGAACAATATGATCATGAACCAACGATTGCTGTTTTGCGGTCATGGGTCGGGATCAAGGGCATGCCTGAACATGCCGATATTCTGGTGCCGATGAAGCGGGCTGGTGCGAAAAAGGCGCTGGATCTGATGGAAAAGCGGTTGTCGGGGCATAACTGGCTGGTCGGGGACGCACTGTCGATCGCAGATATATCCCTGTATGCCTATACTCATGTCGCTGAAGAAGGCGAGATCGACCTTTCGGTATATCCAGGCATCCGTGCGTGGCTTGATCGTGTTGCGGCCTTGCCGGGCTATATTCCGATCACGTGGAAGCCCTGATTTTCCGGGGATAAAAAAGGCAACCGCCCCGACGCCGGAAAACATATTAGGGGATTCCGGAACGGGGCGGCTGTAACATCCAATGCGCGAACCAGTTAGCGCAAAGGGCAAAGTAAAAGGAAGGTGCGGGGGGCCTCTATGCCGTCCGCAAAATACGGTCCGGTAACAGCGGGTCGGTCACAGCCGCAGAATGGCGTGCCTGAAAACTTTTGAACGCCGTATCCAGATTTGGTACTTCTGCCAGAATTTCCGGTCCCCCTGGCATTGCTTTGAGATAGTGGATCATGGGCATGATCAGCATATCTGGAATGGTGAAACGCTGGCCGAATAACCAGCCATCATCATAATGCGGATCAAGAATTTTAAGGTCATGAGCAATAAGATCGCCCATGCGCTTCATTCGGACCGCAAAACCCGGGTCATTGCGCTGTTCTGTATCGGCAAAAACCATCGGGATGACAAATTGCCGCAGGATTTGTGTATCCAGCCGCGTTGTGGCGACACTGATCCATTGTTCCATGCGCGCCACTTTGTCCTTTCGCACCGGACGCAATAGCGGTCCGTCAAACGCATCATCAATGTAACGGCAGATCGCACTGGTTTCGTACAGAACCAGATTGTCATGAACCAGAACCGGCACCTTGCCGAACGGATTGAATTGCAGCAATTCCGGTGTTGGCTCTGCGCCTGGGGATTGAATGCCTTTGGTGCGGAACTCGAACGAAATCTGTTTCTCGATACAGGCAATCCGTACCGTGCGCGAGAGACTGCTGCGCGGCATGCCGTAGATGATCACCTTGGACATCGCAAAATCCTTTGCATCTGTAGTGGTGTGTCGTCGCGGTTGCGCGGCTCTGAATCAGCGCCCCGCTGCGCGAGAGTTGCCAACAGGATTACGCACGACATAATATGTTCAAGAACATATTATAAAAATGTGCGAGCCTTGTTTCCCGTCACCTCAATCGGAGCCAGATCATGCCTTACAGTCCGGATCACAAACCAAAGACGCGGCTGAAAATAATCCGATCGGCAGCCAAGCTTTTCAAAACGGTCGGCTATGAAAATGTGACGATCGATCAGGTGATGGCCAATGCGGGACTGACGCGCGGCGGGTTTTACGCGCATTTCAAAAACAAGGAAGACCTGTTTGTCGCCACTGTAGATAGCGGTATTAACCTTTTGTCAGAACCGATCCTGTCGCGTTTGCGCAAAGCAGAAAAATTCGGCCTTGATTGGACCACGGCCTTTGCTGATCTATATCTGTCGAACCAGCACCTCAATCATCCTGGCAAGGGATGTGCGTTGCCGACGCTTTCAACCGAAGTTGCCCGGTCGGGCGAGCGGGCGCAAAAAGCCTTTTCCAAGGTGATCCGCGGGGCGTGTGGCAGGCTTGCCGGAAAACTCGCACTCGAAGAACGCGGTATAGCCCCGATGACCCGCGAAGAAGCCGATGAATGGTTTGAAAACCCGCCACTTGATGAAATCAGCAAGGAATACCGCATCAATGCGACCGCGATGCTGTCGATGATGGTCGGTGCAATGGTTCTTGGACGTGCGGTTGATGATGAAACTGCTGAACTGATCCTCAGTTCGGTGCGAAAAACGGTGCCGCGACTTAAATCACCGCAGAAAAGCGGAACGGATGCGGCGCTTTGACCGGCCGAAAACACGATCTAGGCCTTGATCAGCGTTTCATCGCAAGTGGTGCAACCTGGCCTTTGCGTTGTGCAATCATTTTCTGTTCTGCAATCGCACCGGCTTCATCGGTTAGGAAGGTAAATATCCCGAATCGGCGTCCCTTGGTCACCGGCATTGCTTCATGCAACAGTGAACAGGAAAATACGACGGCACCCCCGGCAGGCGGCGCGTAAAGGCCGCGACCATACTCGGGAAAACGAACCTGCCCGCCTTCGTAAGTTACCGGGTTCAGGTTTAGCGACACCGCAAATCGACGATGTGCGGTAAATGCGGTGCGATTGTCCCGGTGGCGACCGAAATGTCCCTTGTCAGCGGCGTCATAACACCCGATCCTTAGGGCTTCCATGCTTGCCGTTCTGAACTGGAATGCCTTGAACAGTTCCGGGATAACCCGCCCCACAAGTCGGCTTTTGACTTTCTCAAACAGCACTTCATCCAGAAGGACAACGTCATTGCGCTTTTTGATGTCGGATTTCGCCGTGCTGCTGTTTTCCGTCCCCTTGGATACACCATCCGCACGCTTTTCACCGGCTTCCCAATAGGAAATCAGTTCCTGACACAATTCCGGTTCCAGAATGTCATGCAGCAACATGACCGGTGCCTGGCGATTGATCACGTCTGATTTGCTTCCGGCGTGGATTGCCTTGCAGACGTCAATACCGTTATCAACATCCGCAAACGATGCGTTGAACACCAGCCGATGATTTGGATCGATCAGAAGCATTGAGGGGCCAGTAACGCCAAACAGCTTTTTGACCGCGTTTTCCGCGTCATAAAGCTCGGTTGCCTTGGCGTTTGACTTTGCTGCCTTCCTGGGGCTTTTAGTGCCGCCGATGATCAGAAAAGTCAGGGTCTCGCAACCCGCGACCTGATCGAGAAACCGGTCAATTTCCTGCCATGTTTCCTTGGTCGGTTTTTCATCCAGCAACCAAAGCGCAAGTGTGTTTCCCGCGATCAGTTGATCTGTCAGGTCGACCGTTTGTCCGGCGGTATCGGGCAGGACGATTTTCGGGACAATGTCACCTTTGGCAATCCGAATTGAACTGGTTGCGGCCTTCGGTGTCTCTGCCATTTCCCTGATCCCCCGATCCATTTAAATCTATCCGGCCTTTCTCAGACTTTCGCAAAGTACCCCGAAAGAATATCGGCGTAAATCACGACCAGTTTTTCGATATCATCAATCATCGCATGCTCATCGACCTTGTGCATGCTTTGCCCGACAAGGCCAAATTCCGCGACTTCGCAATATTTGTGGATGAAGCGCGCATCCGAAGTGCCACCCGTTGTGCTCATATCCGGTCGGTGGCCGGTGACTTTTTCCGATGCGTCGGAAATAAGGGCTGCCAGTCTGCCCGGCTCGGATACAAAGGCTTCGCCGGAAATCTTGACTTTAAGGTCATGGGGACCGGCATGTGCGGCACAGGTTTCACGGATCCATTTTTCCAGATCGACGCCCTGATGCAGGTCATTGAAACGGATATTAAATGCAGCACTGACCTTTGACGGAACCACGTTGGTCGCCGGATTCCCGGCATCGATGGTGGTGACTTCCAGATTGCTTGGCTGGAAATGCGGGGTGCCCTGATCGAGTTCATGCGTGGTCAGTGCATTGAGGACCTTTAACATGCGCGGTACCGGGTTATCTGCCAGGTGTGGATAGGCAACATGGCCCTGCGCGCCATAGATCGTCAGCCAGCCGGTGATGGAGCCGCGGCGACCGACTTTCATCATCTCGCCCAGATATGTCGGATTGGTCGGCTCGCCAAGAAGGCAGACATCAAGTTTCTCGCCATGCTTGTCACACCAGTCCAGCAGCTTGATCGTACCGTTCACCGCATCGGCTTCTTCATCACCGGTAATCAGGAAGCTGATGCTTTCGTCAAAATCGGGATGGGTCGCCAGAAAGGCGTCAACGGATTCAACGAAACAGGCAATGTTGGTTTTCATATCAACCGCGCCGCGCCCGAACAGACGGCCATCCTTGATTTCGCCACCAAATGGATCAACAGTCCAAGCCGCGACATCGCCCGCCGGAACCACATCAGTATGCCCGGCAAAACAAAAATTGCGCCCTTTGGTTCCCAGCCGCGCATAAAGGTTGTCTATGCTGTCCCAGCCGTCTTCGTGAAACACTTTTCGTTTGCAGTCAAAACCACGTGCTTCAAGGGCTGTCTGCAAGACATCAAGCGCACGGGCATCCGCAGGGGTAACGGACGGGCAGCGGATCAGGGATTGGGCAAGATCAAGGGCGGCGGACATTTGATATTCTCTTGGCTTCTTGATGAACGAGTAGGATTAAAAATCCATCATGGATGTTTCAAGTGAAACATTTGATGTGCAAAGGGGCGAAACGGCATTCCGCTTCGCCCCTTATAGATCATTGGCAAATCCGGTGACAGAAATCAGTCACGCAGCAATTCGTTGATCGAGGTTTTCGAACGGGTTTTTTCATCCACACGTTTGATGATGACCGCGCAATACAGGCTCGGTCCCGGCTTGCCATCGGGCAATGGCTTGCCCGGAATGCTGCCCGGAACCACAACCGAGTATGCCGGAACGCGACCTACAAAGGTCTCGCCGGTGGTGCGGTCGATGATCTTGGTTGATGCGCCGATAAACACACCCATCGAAATCACGGCACCTTCTTCGACGATAACACCTTCGACGATTTCCGAGCGCGCCCCGATAAAAGCGTTGTCTTCGATGATGACCGGACCGGCCTGAAGGGGCTCAAGCACGCCACCGATACCGGCACCACCCGACAGGTGAACGTTTTTACCGATCTGTGCGCAGGAACCGACCGTTGCCCAAGTATCGACCATCACGCCGGTATCGACATAGGCACCAAGATTCACAAAGCTCGGCATCAGAACGGTGCCCGGTGCGACATAGGCCGAACGGCGCACGATGCTGCCCGGTACGGCGCGGAAGCCGGCATTTTTGAATTCAGCTTCACCCCAACCTTCAAATTTTGACGGGACCTTGTCCCACCAGTTGGTGTTTTCGCCGGGGCCGCCGGAAATGGTGGTCATGTCATTGAGACGGAAGGACAGAAGAACCGCCTTCTTGGCCCACTGATTGACAATCCACTTGCCGTCTGTCTTTTCGGCAACACGCAGTTTGCCGCTATCAAGTGCGGCAAGCGTCTGGTCGACGGCCTTGCGGATTTCACCCTGGGTGGCGGAGCCGATTTCGTCGCGGTTTTCCCATGCGACGTTGATCACGCCTTCAAGTTCTGTTCTGTCCATTTTCAGAAGTCCTTGCGGTCAGCCTTAATTTCATGTCGGGCGGAGAATGGTCAAAGCCTGCTGTGAAGTCAACTCCGCCAGTTTACGTAGTTCCGGCTTTTGGGTGCCCTGATTCTGACCCGCGCAAGAATTACCCGATCACGGCGCCAAGCTCAATCTTGGAACCATGACAAATTTGCCCGAACCCGGTTTTAGGCCGGACCCTTGCCCAGTTCGCGTAAGAAATGCACCAGATTGTTGGTTTCGTGGTCGATCCTGGGATCGTCGCGGCCAACCTGCGCCCATTCCTCGTCAGTATGGACCCATACGGTCGTCATGCCCATGTCCTTTGCCGGAAGCAGATTTTTGGCCATGTCTTCGAAATAGATCGCGCGCGTTGGATCAATTGCATCGCGCGCAAGCAATCGGTCATAGGGCTGGCGTTCGGGTTTGGGGATATAGTCGGCGTCGACGATGTCAAAGATGGTTTCGAAATGGCTGGCAATGCCAAGGCGATCCATCACCCGTTCGGCATGCCCGCGCGATGCGTTGGTGAAGATTACCTTGCGGCATGGCAGCGCATCCAAAGCAGCCGCCAGTTCCGGCGCAGGATCCATCACGGACAGATCAATATTGTGAACCTTGTTAAGGTAATCCGCCGGATCAATGTCATGTTCGGTCATCAGACCGCGCAGCGTCGTGCCATAGCGGTGAAAATAGCTTTTCTGGATCACATAGGCCTCGTCCGACGGAATCCGTAATGTATCACGCACATATTGCCCGATTAGATTCGAGACCTGCGAAAACAGGTCGCATGCCGAGGGATAGAGCGTGTTGTCGAGATCAAAGATCAGGACATTGTCCGGCGCAATACGCGGAATGACAGCAGTGGTAGAAACGATCGAGGGCATGTTGAAGCATTCCGGTTATGGGCGATGGTGGCACAAAGCTACGCGGCGTTCACGACGTTCTTTATTATGGGATTACATCCGGTTTGCAAAGGTGCCGACGGTGATTTTGCAATGCAGCATTGTAGGCATGCGGTTTTTGCAACAATTTCAGGCTCGAATAATTCGGGGTAGGGGTTTAAAAAGCGCAGCCTGAACAAAGATATAGTCAATCTGTGTTTGGAGCCGGGAGGTGCCAGGGGAATGTTCCGAATTTCGGCGCGTTACGCACCCGGAAATGTATTCGCGAAGTTCGAAATCTGTCGGTGCTGTAAAGGCGTTATTAAGGGTGCCATGCAGATGATAGGCGAATTCGTCTTTGCGGATGATGTGACTTCCTGAATTGGGGGCAGGAAGGCGCAAGGATTTCGAGGCAGCGCAAGAGGACCCTTTGGAAAAGCTTCTCAAAAGTCGAACGACGGCACTTCGGAACGAACGGAATCGTTTCGCTGCACTTGCGTTTGTGTGGGGGGATCTTCTGCTTGAACTGGATGACGATCTGAGGATCGTGTTCGCATCCGGGGCGGCAGATGGCATGATGGGCCGGTCCGCAGCCGACCTTGAAGGACATAGTCTGCAATCGGTTCTGGCCCCACAATTCCGGCCGCTGGTTCAGGAAATGCTGTATGTGGCGCGCCGTCGTGGCCGTATGGACAATATCCAGGTGCGGTTTATTCGCCCGGATGAGCAGTTAAGCGCCCCGGTTTCCATGAGTGGTTATTTCCTGCCCGATCTTGGCGATCATTTCTTTGTTGCCCTGCGCGTTGCGATCAATACGCTACCCCATGATGTGGCGCGATCAATCAGGCGCGATGAGGCAACCGGACTGATGGACGAGGAAAGCCTGTCCCGGGTGGTGACCGAACGCCTGATGGCGCAACGCGAAACCGGTGCAGAACACAAATTTACCCTGATGACATTGAATGCCTTTGATCCGCTTTGCAAACGCATGGAGCAGATCGAACGGGATGAAATGCTGTCCAGTATCGGTGCATTTCTAAGGGCGCATTCCGTTGCCGGGGATACTGCGGGCCGCCTGAATGGCAATCAGTTCGGTATGTTGCACCGGCCCGATGTGCCGGTTGGCGAACTTGAAGATCGGATTGCCGATTGTGCGCGGGACGCCGATCCGGAAGGCAAGGGGGTGGAGATTTCCACGTCTGTTACCGACTTTACGGCCGAAATGATCCCGCCTGGCGATCTTGCTCGCGGGGTGCTTTATTCTATCCGCCGGTTCTGTGACCGGCAGGAGCACGGATTTACATTTTCGCGCCTGATAGGGCAGACCCCCAATCTGGTGAATGATACCTTTTCGGCAATGCGCGATTTCGGCATGCGGGTTGACCGTCTGAAATTCGATGCGGTTTATCAGCCGATCGTGCGGTTGCCATCTGCGGAAATCCATCATTTCGAGGTCTTGGCGCGCTTTTATGATGACGATGGTAATCTTATTCCGACGGAACGACTGATCAGCTTTGCCGAACAGGTCAATATGATCCACAGGCTGGATCTGGCGATGATGCGCCGGACCCTCAAATGGATCCGTAACCAGCTGGACGAGGGCATCGATGCCCGTGTGGCGGTCAACGTTTCGGGTCATAGCATCGAAAACCCGGATTTCTGCCGGTCTGTGATTGCACTGTTTGAACGCAATCGCGACACGATGGGGCAGTTGATGATCGAGATTACCGAAACGGCCGAGATTACGGATATCGATACCGCATCAACCTGGATTTCACGGTTCCGCGATTTTGGTGTTGAAATCTGTCTGGATGATTTCGGTACAGGAGCATCGAATTTCCGATATCTCAGTGCGCTGGATGTTGATTATGTCAAAATAGACGGGGAATCGATCCGGCAGTCATTGAAGGCAACCAAAGGCCGTGCATTCCTTAAATCGCTGGTCGATCTTTGTCATGAACTGAAGGTCGAGGTCGTGGCCGAAATGATCGAAACCGAAACCATGCGCGAAATGGTTACCAAGGTCGGTTTTGACTATGCCCAAGGATATCTTTTCGGTAAGCCCGAAAAGGACATTACGCTTTACTGGCGCAATATTAATGATCCCAAACGGTAGTAAGTTCAGTATCCGTTAGTCACCGTAAAGGTCGCCATTCTGAGCCTGTGTCAAAACCCCGTTAGATTGTTAGCGGGGTTTTGCATAAGCGAGAGTGTTTTCATTTTGCCGGGAAGAGCGAGAGCCTTTCGATGATGTTTTTGACCCCCAGAATGTTGATTTAATTCGTTCTGGTACGATGTCGCCTGTGTCACCGCGTGATGGGCAATTAGTCCGTGGGGGTCATCTACCGCCGACTGAAAATTGTAGCCAACAACCACTTGCGTCTGCCCCATCTCTTCCATCAAAAGCACCGATTGGGTCAAATCGGGTTTCTGCGCACGCAGCTTTGCCAGTGTTGCACGCAGATCGCTCTGGCAATGCAAACAACAGAAAGCGTGCATCAAAAAGCCAGCGGATGATCGACCGCTGGCTTCAGGAAAAAACGTCAACGTATTTTAGGACGGCACAGCTCGGGCAGTTCCGTCGGTTGAAACGAGAATCAATTTTCTGTTTTCAGCAAAAAGGCCGATGCATGCACCGGCCTTTCTGAAATAACGGGTGTCAGTCGCCTTACTCGGCGGCTTTGACTTCGGCGTTGCTGCGGATTGCAGCATCGCGAACGTCGGCAGCGACATGTTCTTCGAACTTCGCGAAGTTCTTTTCGAACAGGCTGGTCAGGTTCGCGGCAGCCTTGTCATAGGCAGCCTTGTCTGACCAGCTGTCACGCGGGTTAAGGACTTCGGCGGGGATGTCACCACACGCGGTCGGGTATGCCAGACCGAAATACGGGTCGGTTGCGAAGTCGGCATTTTCGAGTTCGCCATTGAGCGCCGCGTTCAGAAGGCCGCGGGTATAGGCGATTTTCATGCGCGAACCGACACCATACGCACCACCGGACCAGCCGGTATTGACCAGCCAGCAATTTGCCTGATGTTTTTCCATCAGTTCGCCAAGCAGCTTGGCATAAACCGACGGATGACGCGGCATGAACGGTGCGCCAAAGCAGGCGGAAAACGCCGCGGTCGGTTCCTTGACGCCTTTTTCGGTGCCGGCAACTTTTGCGGTGTAACCCGACAGGAAGTGGTACATCGCCTGTGCCGAGGTCAGCTTGGCGATCGGCGGCAGAACACCAAACGCATCACAGGTGAGCATGATGATGTTTTTCGGATGACCGCCACGACCGTTTTCCGATGCATTCGGGATGAACTCAATCGGATAGCTGGAACGGGTATTTTCGGTGTGACGGGCATCGTCGAGGTCAAGCTCGCGCGATTGCTTGTTCATCACAACGTTTTCCAGAACCGTCCCGAAGGTTTGGGTTGTGGCATAGATTTCCGGTTCTGCTTCTTTGGAAAGCTTGATCACCTTGGCGTAGCAGCCGCCTTCGAAGTTGAAGACGCCATCTTCGCCCCAGCCATGTTCATCGTCACCGATAAGCGTGCGTGATGCGTCGGCCGACAGGGTGGTTTTGCCGGTACCCGACAGACCAAAGAAGATCGCGGTGTCGCCGTCCTTGCCCATATTGGCCGAGCAATGCATCGGCATGACGCCTTTGGCCGGAAGAATATGGTTAAGAACAGAGAAGATCGATTTCTTCATTTCGCCGGCATACCAGGTGCCGCCGATGATCACCATTTTGCGTTCGAACGAAACGACGACGAATACTTCGGAACGGGTGCCGTCGACTTCCGGATCAGCCTGCAGGCCAGGAGCGTGCAGAACGGTGAATTCCGGTGCGAAGTCGCGAAGTTCTTCTTTCTGCGGCTGAATGAACATGTTGCGCGCAAAAAGATTGTGCCATGCATTTTCGTTGATCACGCGAACCGGTAGGCGGAAACGCGGATCCGAACCGGCATAGCAGTCCTGAACGAACAGTTCGGTGCCCTGGAAGTAAGCGCGCACTTTTTGATACAGGCGCTCGAACACTTCCGGGCTGACCGGGCGGTTAACGTCGCCCCAGTCGATGTCATTCTTGGTGCTTGCCTCTTCGACGATAAAGCGATCCAGAGGGGAACGTCCGGTATGCTCGCCTGTCAGCGCAACAAATGCGCCACCCTTGGCAATTTTACCTTCCTGACGACGGATTGCATGTTCGTAGAGGCCGGCAGCGTCCAAATTCCAGTGAACGGCGCCAAGATTCTTGAGGCCATGGGTTTCAAGGCCTACACGGCTGACAACGGGTCCTGATTGCAGCACGGATCTCTCCTGGTGGGAATTGAGTCTGGGGGTTAATAGTCAATTCTACACAGTCGGTATGTGGGTTAACCGTTTGCGTCGCGACATATTGTTACAAAGGTGTCTCAAAAGCAACCTGTCCTTTGGCTCTATACCAAGGAAAACGTAGATGATTTTGCGTTTGCGAAAAGTCACCTTTCGAAAGTGACAATTAAATCTTCGTTGCCAAATTCAGAACACCTGACCGCGCGATTTTTTACACATTTCGACCAGAATGTCGCGCGCTTCGCCGGGGCTGCGGATTGTTTCGGTGAAGTTGACCCGCAAAGGTCGGGAATCGGCAGAATTGCATTCCAAATCCATTCCATCGCAATCAATGGCGACCATTTTCCAACCGTCATTCTTATCCTGATCGGTGAAATATCCGACAATGTCGGCTATCGCATCGGCATGATCGGAATTCATTTGGAAAATGACTTCATCATGGCCATCAATTAGTGGTTGGCAGCCATCAATCACAAACTGGTTCCCCGTTAGTCGGCGCTGTTTGCCAAACCCGCCAACCCAGTAAACCGCCTCTACCGCAACGTGGTAAAAGTCAAAATCGGCGAAATCGGCATATTGGGCGGCATCGGGATGGGTTTGAAGGTAGCGTTGGCGTGTTTCCGGTGCGTGATCGGCAACGGCCCGGCCAAAGATCGTCAGTCTGGCATTATCCGTATCGATCCGCTCGCTTTGTCCGGCATCGATATTGCCGTCGGTGAAAAGAAGCGACAGACGCGGATCACGTCGTAAATGACGGGTATGATCCGCCAGATCGGAAATCAGCAGAATGGGGCTGCCATCAATATGCGCAGCAGGGACAACGATTGACGTCACCGGCCAGCCATCGCCGACCTGTTTGTGATCACAGGCGGTTGTAGCCATCACGGCATGTAAGGCACGTCTCGTCATGCGCCGGAGTTCTGCCGCTGCATTTCCGTTTTGCTGTGCAAGGCTCGACATGCATACGCCCCTTTGATGATCAGGGTTTTTATTTAGGATTGGTTGTTGCCGTCCGCAATGTCTGGTCTGGCTGGGTTACAGGCCTTTGTCCCCGGTCGTGATCAGCGGTTCGGAAATGGTCGAAAGACGCCGTTTGCGGATGGTTTCCAGCAACCGTTTCTTGCTGCCGTCACTCATGCCCATCCATGCACCAATTTCGTCGCCCGTACGAAAGCATCCGGTGCAGTAGCCAGCGGCCGGGTCAAGAACGCAAACGCCAATGCAGGGGGATTTGACAGGCATGATTTTCCAAAGCTGGTAACAGGATTGATTGCCTGCATAGAAAACACAAAGCCCGCCAGGATCAAGAGGGTAATAATCTGGCGGGCTTAGTTATGTGTGGTAATCTGGTGGGGGTGAAAGCCCTAGAGGCGGTCAAACCAGTTGCGGACCTGGCGGTCGGCCTCTTCGCGTTTAACGCCATAGGCTTCCTGAACCAAGCCAACCAGTTTTTCCTGCTGGCCTTCGATCTCATCAAGATCATCGTCGGTGAGGCGGCCCCATTCGCGCTTGACGTGACCACGCATCTGTTTCCAACGGCCTTCAATCTGGTCCCAATTCATCAGGTGTTCTCCTGTTTCTTTCGGGTTGTTTGCTCGTTCGGTCCGGAAATTTTATCTGCATGCCAATGGCATGCTGCTTTTCCGGTTGCCTGATCATAAAACGGCTCGGAGTGTTTTTTGTTCCACGATGCCCGGATTGCTTCCTCTGCCGGGGCAGGGGTGCGGCCCGCTGACTTGCCATATTCGCCTGTGAGGGGTATAGCCGAGCCAGTTTTTTCATTGGAGTGTGTGTGAGCGCACCATCGGCGTACAGCACGGAGGACAATATGCGCGGATATTTCGGGATCGGGATCGAAGGGGCCAGCAAGCCCTTTAACGTGGGCACGCTGTTTCGTTCCGCTCATGCGTTTGGTGCCAGCTTTGCCTTTACGGTGGATGCGGATTTTCGTGATGAACGGGCCAATGTGGCCGACACATCACGTGCGTCCGAGCAGATGCCCTACTATCACTTCCCGGATCACGATCATCTGTTCCTGCCCGATGGATGCCGGATGGTTGGTGTCGAACTGACACCTGATGCGATTGAACTGCCAAGTTTCAAACACCCGTCGCGCGCGGCCTATATTCTTGGCCCGGAACGCGGAAATCTGTCGCAGGAAATGCAGGATCAGTGCGATTTCATCATCAAAATCCCGATGAGCTTCTGCGTGAATGTCGCGATTGCTGCCAATATCGTGATGTATGACCGCCTGATCAGTCTGGGCCGGTTCGCCCCGCGCCCGGTACGTGCTGGTGCCCCGACCGAGCCAAAGCCGGAAGCCTTTTATGGCGGCTGGATTTCGCGCACGCGTGACAAACGCAAAGCAGATCCGGAAAAGTTTCGTCAGGCTCCGCCACCCGATTACAGTGTGATCGACGGGACGCTGGATGACGACGACGATTAAGGCATAAAATGAAGCAACGGCCGCGAGGGAGGTGCGCGGCCGTCGCATTTTCCTGACCCGGTTTCATCGACAGGGGGAGGTCGATGGCAGGGGGCATGGGTCAGGCAATCGGGTTCATCATGTGGTTTCAGGCGGCTTTTGCCGCTGTTTCATCATCTTTGTCACCTTCATCCGCATCGGGAATTTCCGCCTTTTCAGGCAGAATGCCGTGCGGATTGCGCAGCAGGTTGGCAATCATCCGCATCCCGACATCACCTTGCAGGGTCAGCAGGCTTTCGGGATGGAACTGGACCGCGCTGATCGGCAGGCTTTGATGACGTATCCCCATAACCACACCGTCATTGCTGCGCGCGGTGACTTTAAGGTCAGCTGGCAGGCTTGCCAGGTCGGCAAATAGCGAGTGATAGCGCCCAACAACGATTTCATCGGGAAGGCCTTCAAACAACGGATCAGACGGGTCCAGTTTCACCTTAGACGGTTTGCCATGCATCGGTGTGTCGAGTTGACCAAGTGATCCACCAAAAAATTCGACAATCCCCTGTAAACCAAGACAAACACCAAAGACCGGAAGCCCCGCGGCAAGGGCACGTTCAATGCTTTGGCGCAGACCATAATCATCGGGGCGCCCCGGACCCGGGGACAGGAACACCAGATCCGGTTTGAAATCATCAAACGCCTCATCCGGGAAACCGGGGCGGAACGTTAATGTTTCGGCACCGGTTGCACGGATATAGCTGGCAAGGTTTTGAACAAAGCTGTCTTCGTGATCGATCAGAAGCACGCGCTTGCCAACGCCCGAAATGGTCGGATCAATGGTGGCTTCGTCCTTGGCATCGCGGGTGACGGCATCAATCATAGCTGATGCCTTCAATACGGTTTCGGCTTCCTCGGCGGCAGATTGACTATCAAACAGCAATGTCGCACCCGCGCGAACCTCGGCGACACCCTGTTTGAGCCGCACTGTGCGCAATGTCAGGCCGGTATTCAGATCGCCATTGCACAGAACCGCGCCAATGGCTCCGCCATACCATGCGCGCGGGCTGCGTTCGACGGTTTCAATATGCTTCATGGCTGCCCGTTTGGGGGCACCGGTTACGGTAACCGCCCAGCAATGCGTCAGGAAAGCATCAAGTGCATCAAAGCCTTCGCGCAGGCGGCCTTCGACGTGATCGACCGTGTGGATCAGGCGGGAATACATTTCGATCTGGCGACGGCCAAGAATACGGATGCTGCCGGGTTTGCAGACGCGTGCCTTATCGTTGCGATCAACGTCGGTGCACATGGTCAGTTCGGATTCTTCCTTGGCCGAATTCAGAAGGGTTCGGATATTTTCCGCATCCTCGATCGCGTCGCGACCGCGCGCGATGGTGCCCGAAATCGGGCAGGTTTCAATACGTTGACCGGTGACGCGGACATACATTTCCGGCGATGCTCCGATCAGGTGTTCACCGTCCCCCAGATTGATCAGGAAACCATAAGGTGCCGGATTTCGGCGTTTAAGGCGGCGGAAGATTTCCGATGGGGCCGTTTTGCATTCGGTCCGAAAGACGCGGCTTGGCACGACTTCAAACAGTTCTCCGCGCGCAAATCGTGGTTTGGTTTCATCGACGACGGCGGCGTATTCGCCGTCTTTCATATCATTTTCTACGATGCCGTTTGCACCATGGGATGGCGGGTGATCCTGGGCAATGTGGTCGAGCCCGGCGGTACTATGGCCATCTGGTGCAATGAATTCATATTCAAAAAGGGTCGCGACCTTGGACGCATGGTCGACTGTAATCATCTGATCGGGCAGGTAAAGATGGACATCCTTATGATCACTGCTGCGGTCCTGGGTCAGTGCAATTTGTTCGAAATGAAGGGCGATGTCGTAGCCAAAGGCACCGTATAGACCCAAACGTTCCTCGCCCTTGTGGGCAAACAGATCGCGAATGGCCCGGACAACGGAAAACAGGCTGGGTTGTTGACTGCGTTCTTCTTCCGGGAACCAAGCCGCGGCTTTGCCGACATAGCCGTAAAGCCCGTCATCGCCTTTGGTCAGGCCTTCTATATGGGCATGATCGGCAAGGGCGTTTTCAATCACCGGCAAAAGCGCCTGGCCGCGATCATTAAGCGCCCGGATTGCAAAGCCGCGTTCCCGTCCGGTGATTTCCAGCGGTGGTTTGGCAAATCCCATGTCCCAGCGCGAATAGCGACCCGGAAACTCGTAGCTTGAAGACAGCAAAACACCCTTGGTCCGATCAAGCGCGTCGATCAGGTTTTCGGTGGCATTTTCATAGGTGATTTCTGTCTGGCGGCGAATAATGGCGATGCCGCCATCGGTGGTATATCGATATTCGCTACTGGTTTCAGAAGTCGGGTTGGTCACGTCAAGTACTCCGTTTGCGGGGCGCTGCCGCAGGAGCAATGTGACTTTTCAGCAAATAGGGAGAAGGTCTGAAAACACAAAGCCGCCTGCGAAGATCAGGCGGCCGGTTGTTTCAGGGCACGATAATTGGCCGCCCGCTTATGCGGACCACCACCAACGATTGGAAATAAGGATCGGGTTCATGCCGTGTGTTTTCATGTTTCAAACTATGATCAGCGATCAGACGGGCGTCAAGCATTTTGATCAGACGATTATTCGCCCGGTTCGGAAACTTCGAAACGAAGCGGTTTATGGCAATGTGGACAGGACAAAAGATCGTCTTCGTGATTATGATGAATGTCGCGGATGTCGGATATGATGGACTGGGCCTGTTCATCGCTGATGCCAAGTTCGTCCTGATGGGATCGCAGCCTTTTTCGCACGGCCTCGGTCAGGCGTTTTCCCGAAAGCTGATGGGCAGCTTGTTGGCGATAGGCCTCTTCGCGGCGGCGCAGTTCACTGGAAAAGGCGGATGCCAGAATGCCGGCAGGCACCGCGACGATGCCGATACCCGTTAGTGAAATCAGACTTGCGATGATTTTACCGAGTGCTGTGATTGGTACGACATCCCCGTAACCGACGGTGGCAAGGGTGATAACGCTCCAGTAAAGGGCACTGGGCAGGTTGCCAAATGCGTCAGGTTGGGCTTCGTGTTCAGCAAGATAAATGGCGCCGGCGCTGAAAACCAGCATGCAGGCCAGCGCTGCGCTTGCGGCACCAAAGATGCCCATCTGCTGACGAAACACCATCAGCATCAGTTCAAGGCCGGTAGAATAGCGGGTGAACTTCAAAAGCCGAAGCAGACGGACAATGCGGATGAACCGCAGATCAATCGACGTGAAAAACAGCAAGAAGACCGGAAGGATCGCAATCAGATCAACCATTGCCATTGGTCGCAGCATATAACGCAAACGCCCCCATTTTCCGGAAAATTCCGGGTTATCGGGGGCCGACCATACGCGCAAGACATATTCAACTGTGAAAATCGCCGTGCAGATCAGCTCAATGACCAGAAACAGTATAAAAAACTGTTCGGCCAATTCATGAACGGTGTCGAGAATGACGCAGATAACATTGATCACGATCAGCGAAGCAAGGATCAGATGTACCGTCAATGACACCCGTGATTGACGGTCGACCCCATGCAGCAAATTCTGAACTTTTGATCGAAGCGTTCTTTCCATTTGACCCCATACGCTAACGGGGCACCAAACACCGCCCGCAATCGTCCGATAATTGCGGGGATCGCTTCAGAAATGGTTAAAGAAGATGCTGATACAGCGCGGTCGGGTGCTAGTAACCCTTTGCCGCGCGAATGAAATCGGCAATCTTGCGTGCGTCTTTCACGCCTTTGGTCTTTTCAACGCCAGACGATACATCAACCCATGGTGCGCCGGAAATGCGTACCGCATCGGTGACATTATCAGGGTCAAGCCCACCGGCGAGCATCCAGCTGCTTTTGAAACTGCGCCCGGTCAGAAGTGTCCAGTCAAAGCTGACGGCGTTGCCGCCGGGAAGAATGCTTTCTTTGGGCGGTTTGGCATCGAAAAGCAGAAAATCGGCGACGCCATCGAAGTTTGCCGCAGCGGCATCAATGTCATCGGACGTACTGACCGAAACGGCCTTCATGACGCGCAGACCGAATTTTTCTTTTACTTCTGCGACCCGTTCCGGGCTTTCCTTGCCATGCATCTGGATCACGTCAAGGCGACCGGCCTTGATCGCGTTTTCAAGGGCTTCGTCACCAGCTTCAACGAACAGGCCAACCTTAAGGATGCTGTCCGGTACGCGCTCGGTCAAAGTAGTGGCGCCGTTAAGCGATATGTGACGCGGGCTTGGTGGAAAAAAAACATAGCCCAAGGCATCTGCACCGGCACTCATCGCGGCCATTGCGGCGTCTTCGCTATTGATTCCACAGATTTTGACCATGCAGCTCATCGGAGTGTCCTGTCTTGTAGCCAATTCAAACTTCCGTCCAAGTCATTTGGTCCTAGCAGAAAGTGATCCCGACCAACAGGATATTTGCGAATTTAGGTGGCTTTCCACTGGCGAGATGGCGGTTGCTGCGCTATTTTCCCGGCCATGAGCAAGCACACAGGCCCAGCCGGGGGCGAAAACGGCGAAAAGACAACCCATTTCGGTTTTCGGGATGTTCCGGAAAGCCAGAAGGCATCCATGGTGCGTGAGGTTTTCGATACTGTCGCGTCCAAATATGACTTGATGAACGATCTGATGAGCGGCGGTGTACACCGTTTGTGGAAAGATACGTTCATCAACGAGCTGAAGCCGCGTCCGGGCATGAAGCTGCTGGACGTTGCCGGTGGCACCGGGGACATTGCATTCCGGTTCCTGAAGAATGGTGGCGGCTCTGTCACGGTGTGCGACATTAACTATGAAATGCTGCATGTCGGTCGTGATCGCGCGGTGGATCACGGGTTGCTGAAAAACATCAACTGGACTGTTGGCGATGCGCAGAAACTGCCACTGCCCGATCATTCGGTTGATGCCTATACCATTGCCTTTGGTATTCGGAACGTGACGCGGATTAACGAAGCCCTTTCCGAAGCCTATCGTGTGCTCCGACCGGGTGGAAAATTCCAGTGTCTAGAGTTTTCCAAGGTGGTGGTGCCGGGGTTTGATAAACTTTACGACACATACTCCTTCAAGCTTTTGCCTGAAATCGGTCGCTTCATTGCCGGGAATCGCGAAGCATATCAGTATCTGGCCGAAAGCATCCGTCAGTTCCCCGATCAGGAAACTTTTGCATCCATGATCCGCGATGCCGGGTTCGAACGGGTGAAATATCGCAATCTTTCCGGTGGTATTGCCGCCATTCATTCGGGCTGGCGGGTATAGGTGGCGACTGAATGATAAGGTTCGTTCGCAACAGCTTTCGACTGCTTGGAATGGCTAGGACTTTGGCGCGTCATGATGCGCTGTTTCCACTTGCCCTTGTGCCGGGTGGAAAGGTTCTGGCGTTTTTTGCCCGACTGACAGCACCATTTTCACGTCGATCCGATTTGCGGCCGGGGCGCCGGTTGGCCCGTGCGCTTGAAGAATTGGGCCCCGCATTCATCAAGCTTGGCCAGACACTGGCCACGCGTGCCGATCTGATCGGGGATGATGTTGCGGCTGATTTATCAAGCCTGCAGGATAGATTGCCGCCATTTTCGGCCAAGATTGCCAAGCGGATCATTACCGAACAGCTTGACGGGCCGTTTGAAACCCTGTTTTCCGAGTTTGATGATACGCCTGTTGCGGCGGCATCCATTGCGCAGGTGCATTTTGCCACCACGTCCGATGGGCGAGAAGTTGCCGTCAAGGTGCTGCGCCCGGATATCAAGACGCGCTTTGCCCGTGACCTAGATCTGTTTTACTGGGTGGCGGAGATTGCCGAACTGACGCAACCGCGCTTGCGTCGTCTCAAACCGGTTGAAACCATCAAGACGCTGGAAGACAGCGTGCATCTTGAAATGGATTTGCGGTTTGAAGCATCGGCAGCATCCGAGTTCCGCGACAATTTCGAGGCTGATCCGACCTATTATGTGCCGCAGATCGATTGGGAACGGACGGCGGAACATGTGATCACCATGGAACGGGTCAAAGGTGTTCGCATCGACAATGTCGAAGCCCTGGATCGCATGGGTGTTGATCGCTCTGCCCTTCTGGCGAAGGCGGCGGGGGCATTTTTCCAACAGGTTTTCCGTGACGGCTTCTTCCACGCCGATATGCATCCGGGCAACCTGTTTGTCGACGAAACCGGTAAGGTCAGCATCGTTGATTTCGGGATCATGGGGCGTGTTGACCGTCAGACGCGCCTGTACCTCGCAGAAATGCTTCTTGGCTTTCTGACGCGTGATTATCGCCGTGTCGCCGAGGTGCATTTCGAAGCGGGATATGTCCCACGTAACCAGTCGCTTGAAAATTTCCAGCAGGCGTGCCGTTCCATCGGCGAGCCGATTCTGGGAAAGGAACTGGCCGATATTTCGGTCGGGCGCCTGTTGGGGCAGCTTTTCCAGATTACCGAAACCTTCGGGATGGAAACCCAGCCGCAGCTTCTGATGTTGCAGAAAACCATGATTGTCGCCGAGGGGCTTTCGCGTATTTTAAGCCCGAACGAGAATATGTGGGAATTGTCGCGTCCGCTGATTGAGGAATGGATGCGTGAAAACCTTGGCCCGGAAGCAAAGATTGCCGAAGCTACCCGACAGGCAGGGACCATGTTGCGCCGGTTGCCGCGCGTTCTTGAGGCTGCCGAACAGGCATCGGCTGTCTTTACCGATCAGGGGTTGCGCCTGCATCCTGATACGGTTGCAGCGATGCGTGGCCGGTCAAACGGGCAGCGCAGTTCCGGTGGAGTTTCCAAGCAATCCATCCTGCTTTGGGTCGCGATTGCAGCACTTGCAGTCGCCCTGTTCGTCAAATAGAGGACGGCAATGAGCGAAATTGAGATCAGTTGTGATCGCGGTCGGCTGGACCTTGGATATTGCTATGATTTCATTGCCAATTCTTATTGGTCGCGGGGCAGGTCGCGCGGCGAGTTTGACCGTTCGGTTGAAATGTCGGTACCGGTTGGTGCCTATTGTGACGGGCGGCAGGTTGGTTTTGCCCGCGTCGTGACCGACTTCATCGCCATTGCCTATATCGCCGATGTGTTTGTTGACCCCGATTACCGTCGTCGGGGCATTGCATCCATGATGATTGATGTCCTGCATGCTCATCCCGATATTGCGCGGGTCAAACGATGGATGCTGGCGACACATGATATGCAACCGGTTTATCGCCTTCATGGATATGAAGACCTTAATGAAACGATCATGATGCGGCTTGATAGCGCATCCGATGATCGGGAACCTTCGCGTTAGGCACAATTAAACCCGGTTAAAAGAAACGCCGCCACGGTCATACCGGGCGGCGTTTTTGTTTCCGGCAATCTCGCAATCAGCTGGTGCGGACTTCATCAAGGAAGTTGCCGACCTCGCTGCGCAGCGTTCCTGATTGCGCGCCAAGTTTTTCGGAGGCATCAAGTACCTGTCGGGCGGCATCGCCGGTCTGGCGGGCCGCAGACTGCATTTCATGGATATGGCTTGTGACTTCCTGCGTGCTCTGGACCGCCTGCTGGACGGAGTGTGAGATTTCGGACGTCGCCTGTCCCTGTTCCTGAACTGCGGCGGCAACCTCGGATGCGATTTCGTTCAGATTGGCGATGATGCTGGTGATGCCATCAATTGCACCAACAGCTTCCTGGGTCGATCCCTGAATGCCGGAAATCTGGGCTGAAATATCCTCGGTCGCGCGTGCTGTCTGATTGGCAAGGTTCTTTACCTCGTTGGCCACCACGGCAAAACCTTTACCCGCGTCACCGGCACGTGCGGCTTCGATCGTGGCGTTCAGGGCCAGAAGGTTGGTCTGTTCGGCAATGGCCTGAATGATCTGGACCACTTCGCCGACTTTCTGTGCTGAAACATCAAGCCCCTGAACCATTTCATTGACCCGATTGGCTTCGGTGCTGGCGTTGGCGGTAATGTTTGACGTGTCATTTACACGCGCACTGATATCGCGGATTGAAACAGATAGCTGTTCGGCAGCACTGGCAACCGTTTCGACGCTATGATTGGCCTGCTCAACTGCGGCAACCACTGCCTGCGAACCGGATTCGTTCTGATGAACGGCCGCAACCATTGTCTGGGCGACTTGCTGCATTTCGCTAGATGCGCCCGATACACCGTCGACAACACCCATGACGGTCTGTTCGAAACGCCCGGCAAGGCCGTTCATTGCCTCTCGCCGTTTTATTTCTGCGCGCTCGCGTTCCTGTTCGCGTTCCCGATCAAGTTGGGCAACTCGGTTGGCATTTTCCTTGAATACTTCGACCGAGGCCGCCATCTGGCCAATTTCATCGGTGCGATGAACGCCGGGGATGTGAATGTCGCGATTGCCATCAGCAAGGGCCGCCATGGCACGATTGATTTTAACAAGCGGGGTAATGATCTGATTGCGCAGGACAAACCAGGTGCTGCCGAGAAGGACGGCAAGGATTGCCGCCGCAAGAGCCAACTGGATGATGACGGCCTGTTTTACCTCGGCATTTACGCGCTCCAGGCTCCATGCGGTCAGCAGCATGCCGCGATATTGATCTTCGTCCCGGCGTTTGGAATATTTGGTAATCGGCGCAGCAACAATGACCGCATCGTCAGAGATGAAGCTGACAACTTCCTTGTTTTCAAGCCGCTCCAGATAAGGTTCGGCAAGTGCAGCCAGATCGTGTTCGGGAAGGTTTTCGGATTGATAGGTCGCAATGGGTTCGCCGTCCGGATTGGCTGCCACCAGCGATGCCAGCTGTGATCCTTCCTTGTCGGTGATCTTGCGGAATTCTTTTTCGACCGAGTTGCCGTCCATGGCAATAAAGCCCGGTTGCACGGCTGTTGACAGCATTTCGGTTTTTTCGACCGACTCATTATACATGATTTCGATCATCGCATCGCGTTGTGAAACCGTCTGGATCGTCATCATTGCGCCGAAGCCGACAATCAACAATGCAACCACAACCAGAATAACTTTGCGTCCGACAGAGCCGCCGGATCGTTTGGTTTCGGCCATTTAAGGTCTCCCGTCCTTTGAAGCCTGATGAATTTTTGTTTCCTCGAAATCCTCTCGTCTGCCAGCGATCATTTGAGGCTGTCGTGGCATGAACGATCAGGATTGGTATCGTTTCGGCTGTCATCCGAATGGTGATTTCGGGGAACTGCCAAAGCGACGATATTTATTCTTTCTGACTTCCCCTGATGTAAAACTCCCTAGGGAACGGGAAGCTTTTTGATGCTTTCCTTCGGACCCCACAAAAAAGCTACTGCAAAGCGGTGGATAACCGAAATAATTAAAACAGGCTTGTTTGAAATTACCGGAAACTTGCGAAATGCGATAAAATCGTCCGGTATCATTCAAGTTTTTAGTAAATAATGCTGTTCGGGGAACCGGTGTTTCTCGTGATGCGAATCGCAGGCTGACTTCGTCGGTCCTAACATACCCATTCATATGGTGATGGTGGCTTGTCTTTTTGATGCTGTCCGATCACGATGCTGCAGTTTTTGCGGGACGGGGAACCCGAATGGCCAAGTCCAGAACCATAACAAAATCGCGTGCCACCAAAAAAGGCAGGAAAACCATGGCTGTTTCCGGGGTGAAAAGCCCTGTGACCAAGCCCGCGGGTGATGACAGTCCAAAACTGCCCAAAGGCGAAATCGGTGCCCTTGATCAAATGCGAGGCGATGAACCCGGATCAGCACGTTTATCGTCCCGACCGGCACCGGATATTGCGGTTAACCGTTTTGACAAATCGGAACTTTTTGCGCGCGCGCTTGAAGCACATCAGGCGGGCAGGATTGACGAAGCGATTGCGCTTTATGGTGCTGTCCTTCGACAGAACCCGGATCAACCCGATGTCTGGAACAATCTGGGCGTGGCACTTCGCCGCAGCAAACACCATGATGCGTCACTTGTTGCTTATCGTCGCGCGGCGGAGTTAAGGCCGGGAAATGCCGGGCTTTGGTCAAATATGGGCAACTGCCTGCGTGAAATGATGCGCTTTGAAGAAGCCACGGCAGCGCATGACAAGGCCCTCGAACTTGATGCTTCGATCAAATCGCATCCGTTTAATGCCGGTCTTGTTTTTCGAGATACCAACCGTTTCGAGCAGGCAATCCGGCATTTTGATGCAGCATTGGCGATTGATCCCGACTATGTCGACGCCAACTGGGACAAGGCATTGGCCCTTCTGGCGATGGGGCAATATGAGGCTGGCTGGGCTGGATATGAAACGCGCCGCAAACTGGCCGATAACCCGATCCGTCCTCTTGAAGGTGCTCCGGAATGGGACGGCAAGGCTGATTTGCGTGGCAAAAGACTGCTGCTGCGCGCCGAGCAGGGCTTTGGCGACATGATACAGTTTGCCCGTTTTGTGCCAATGGTCGGGAAGAAGGCCGCGCATATTATCCTTGAATGCCGATCAGAATTGATCCCGGTGATGCGTACGATTGCCGGTGTCGGAACAATTGTTGAAAAGGGCGCAAAACTGCCGCCCTTTGATCTGCATGTACCGTTGCTAAGTCTGCCGCATGTTATGAAAATCAACGAAGCGGAATTACACCGCGTATCTGCCGAACCCTATTTGAGTGCACCGAAAGGCAAGCAGGCACGGCTGAGCCCGCCACCGGGAACGGTGCTTAAGGTCGGACTGATATGGGCAGGCAAACTTAATCCGCGTGACCGATCCTGCCCGCTTGAAAAGTTGATGCCGCTTATGGCTCAGAAAGGGGCCTGTTTTTACAGTTTTCAGGTCGATGAACGGCGTGGTGACATAGCCAAACTTGGTGCCAATGCCCTGATTACCGACATGGGTGAACATATTCATGATTTCGGTGACAGTGCCGCGTTGATGAAGGCGATGGATCTGATCATCACAATTGATAGTGCCCCGGCCCATCTTGCCGGCGCGCTTGGTGTACCGGTCTGGATGTTGCAGCTTTATACAACGGATTGGCGGTGGATGGTCGGGCGGGCCGACAGCCCGTGGTACCCGACGATGCGGATTTATCGGCAAGAAGCACCGGGGGATTGGGCTACTCCGATTGGAAAGCTGGGGGCTGATTTTGCCAATCTGCTTAAGGCACGGCTGGGTGCTACGGCATAGTCAAAACGATGTGTCGCGATATTTTTGCCCGATAGCGGGCGATTGTCTGATCAATTCTTTGGACAGGAACGGTCCCGCCCCTTGTGTTTGGCTGTGACTCAGCGTAGGAAAGCGCCTTAAATTTACGAAGAATGTCGACCGCTGTCCGGTCTTTCTCCTGATTTGGTATGACAGACAGCAGGCGATCCGTTTTTTGCGCAGGAGAAAGCTTGTGAGCGAAGCTGCTTATAACAAAGGTTTCCCGGTTTCCTGGGAACAGATGCATCGCGACGCACGTGCATTGGCGTGGCGTCTGCTTGAAAAAGGTCCGTACAAGGGCATTATTGCGATTACCCGTGGCGGTTTGGTCCCGGCAGCCATCATCGCACGCGAACTTGATATCCGTTTGATTGATACGGTTTGCGTTCGCAGCTACTCTGACAAGTCGCGCGGTGATCTTGAATGGCTTAAGGGGATCGAAGGTGACGGCACGGACATGCTGATCATCGATGATCTGGTCGATACCGGCAAAACCGCAAAGGCTGTGCGTGAAAAACTGCCAAATGCGCATTTTGCGACTGTTTATGCCAAGCCGCTTGGACGCGAGATCGTCGACAGCTTTGTGACCGAAGTTTCCCAGGATACGTGGATTTATTTCCCGTGGGATATGGAGCTTTCGGTCAACGCACCGATATCCGAGCGCGTCCGCTAATCGGTCTTGAAGATCTGATCGTATCTTTCTCAAGGCCCGTTGGACCGAAAAGGAGGACACGATGCAAAATCAAAATTGCCCGGCCTGCTATCGTCAACCGTCATCAACGGTCAGATGGGCCGGGCATTTCTGTTTTTGGCTTGGGTTCTGCGCCCTTGCGATTGCGGGTATATCGGTCCCTGTCATCGCACAAGAGCTACCTGCGCAAACGCAAAAAGCCATGTCTCTTTTGCGGCCTGAAAGCGGTTATCGGCTTGAATTGTTTGCCTCGGTAAATAATGCGCGTTCTATCGCGGTTGCCCCGGAACTGAAAGGCATTTTCGTCGGAACGCGTGGTCCCAATCTTTATTTCGTGCGCGATGCGGATGGGGATGGCAAGGGCGAAGAAGTCAATCTTATTGCCGATGACTTCAAGATGGCGAATGGCATCGCCTATAAACCCGGAACCCTGTTTGTAGCCGATCAGCACCGCGTTGTGTCCTATGATCTTTCAGATTTTGACGGGACAGCATTGGGACGCGCGCGCATCCTGTTTACCAATCTGCCGGACAAGCGCCATCATGGCTGGCGATACGCCGCACTTTCCCCGGATCAAAGCCGCCTGTTCATCGCCGTTGGCGCGCCGTGCAATATCTGCAAGGTTGGTGGGCTAGAAGGTACGATTATTTCCATGCCGATCAGCGGTGGGGCACCCAAAATCTATGCCAGCGGTATCCGTAATTCCGTAGGGCTGACGTTCCATCCCGACACCGGAGATTTGTGGTTTACCGATAATGGCGGGGATAACCTTGGTGACGATGTTCCGCGCGAGGAGCTGAACCACGCCACCGCCGAAGGGCTGTTTTATGGATATCCCTGGTATGCCGGAAACGATACGCGTTCCCCGCAGTTTGCCGGTGAAACTCCACCGGCTGAGGTTACCTTTCCTGCCTTTACCTTTAATGCGCACAATGCAGCGCTTGGTCTTACCTTTGACGATGGTGATGCACTTGTGGCGTTGCACGGATCATGGAACCGGACAATTCCGGATGGTTACAAGGTTGTGCGGGTGGAATTTCGCAATGGTGAACCTGTGGCGACCAATCCGTTCCTTGATGGTTTTCTGCGCAGCAACGGCGAAGTTGTTGGCCGCCCGGTAGACGTAAAGCATTATATTGATGGATCGATTCTGGTGTCGGACGACCACGCCAGTGCGGTTTGGCGACTGGTTCCGACAAAGAAATGACACGGGCATGACAGGTTTAAATAAATCATTCCGGTATCGGGGATGGGCTTGCACCCATCCTGAAACCGGGCTATAAAACCGCCGCTTAGCGGGTGTAGTTCAATGGTAGAACGGCAGCTTCCCAAGCTGCATACGAGGGTTCGATTCCCTTCACCCGCTCCAAGCTTTCCAAATATTTCGATGCCAGATTGCAGTGCAGGGCCGGTTACTTAAAGAAACCGTTCGG
>NZ_AUNC01000014.1:0-80196 GCF_000714555.1 Thalassospira permensis NBRC 106175
GAAGCCGTTATGGCTTCCCCTTTGTCATTTTGGGTTTCTATCGGCCTGGATGATCCTATCGCCCTGTAATCCCCGGGAAGATGATCAGAATGGCCACGGCCAGCACCTGCAGGCAGATGAATGGCACCAGTGCCTTGAAGATCGTGCCAAGCGTTATGTCCGGTGGTGCCACGGATTTCAGGTAAAATGCGGCAGGGCCAAACGGCGGGGACAGGAAGCTGACCTGCATATTCATCGCAAACAGCACCCCGAACCATACTGGATCAAAGCCAAGCTGTTTGATGATCGGAACAAAGATCGGCATGGTCAGAAGGGCGATACCGACCCAGTCAAGGAACATGCCCAGCACGAACAGGATCAGCATCATGAACAGGATGATGATCATCGGGTCATCGGAAATGCCGGTAATCAGGACGGATACAAACTTGATCCCGCCCATAAGGTTGAATACTCCGACCAGTGCCGATGCGCCAATCCCGATCCAGACAATCATGCCGCATGTCGATAGCGTCTGAAGCGATGCGGCCTTGAGCATGGAAAGCGAAAATTCGCGCCGGACAATCGTCGAGGCAACTACCCCGGCAACACCGACGGCCGAGGCTTCCGTGACCGACGCAATTCCGCCATAGATCGACCCCAAAACACAGATCACGACCAGGAACGGCAGGATCAGGCCCTTGAGCAGGCGGATTTTTTCTTCGTTCGGGATTTTTTCGGTGCGCGGCGGCGGGGCGATATTATCCCCCGTGTAGCTTCGAAACAGCACATAGGCGACATAGAATCCCGCCAGCATGAAGCCCGGCAGGAAGGATGCGGTAAACAGATCGCCGATCGACACATTCGCCGTCAGGCCGTAGATGATCAGAACGATGGATGGTGGCACCATAGTACCTAGCGACCCGCCAGCACAGACAACCCCGATGGCCAGGTTCTTGTCATATCCCTGACGGAGCATCTGTGGCAGTGCCAGCAAGCCCAGCAACACGATCTCGCCCCCGATGATGCCGCTCATGGCGGCCAGAATGACGGCGACAAAAATCGTCTGGACCGCAACCCCGCCCTTAAGCCGGCCACCAAACAGGCGCATGGCTTCGAACAGGTCCTTGGCAATGCCGGATCGATCAAGGATTGCTGCCATCATCACGAACATCGGGACCGAGACAAAGACAAAGGATGACACAAACGAATAGACCCTGCTTGTGATCAGCGGTACCGCCATCGGTCCGAACCAGCCAAGGGTAAACAGCAGGGCAATCAGCAGGGTCACAAATGCCAGCGGCATGCCGGTCATCAAAAAACCAAGCAGCAGCACGAACATCGCAAGCGTGCCATATTCAATGCCAAGGGACTGCAAATCAAACATCGGGATTTATCCTGTTGCGCCGGATATAACGGTCTTCATGCTGTGCATGGGCGAGTTTGGGCAGGAGTTCGGGTCAGTCATTGTCTTTTGCCGCCCCGGAATTTGCGCGCACATCATCAGGTTTGGCGCGGACATAATTGATCGCCAGAACGACAAACTGGATCGTTAACGCGATCAGAACCAACAGCATGAAGATTTTCAGTAATCCCGGATAAGGCGCGTTAAAGGCGCTGCCGGTGGTTTCCAGATGGATGCTACCATCGGGTTTGAAGGCGGCACGCTGCACCATCAACCACCCCGCCCAGGCGAAAAAGCCCGACGAAATGGCACAGACGATTGATATGCCGATATCAAGTGCCCGACGCAATTTCGGCCCGGCAATGTCATAGATGATAACAACCCGGATATGTTTGTCGCGCGATGCACAGTAAAGCCCGGCAAAAACAAAGCCGATGGCCGATAAAAACGTTGTGGTTTCATGCGCCCAAAGGGTCGGGCTGTTAAAAACGTGACGCATGAAAATCTCGAAAATCAGGATACCCATCGCCAACAGGAAACCCAGCGCGAAAACCGTGCTGATCTTGTCGACAACCCGGCCAAAAATGCCGGAAACCTCTGGTACGGGGGTTAATGCGCCATCCGGTTCCAGGGCAGGGGGAATTTCGCTATGCGCCATTTTTTCTGCGCTCGGGGCCATTTTCAGCATTCCTTGTCACGACAAAGAATACAATCCGGCAACGGGGAGGACCGCATCACCCGATAGCGTCTCTTCTATCGGGCTTGGCCGGATTGTACCGGGTCGTTCCGGCGGGCCTTTGCGGGTACCGCCGGAAACGGATGTATCAAGGCAGGCTCAGATCATGCCCTGTTCGGTCAGGTATTTGACGAGTGTATCATAAACCTTCTGGGCATTTTCCGAACGTGCCGCGACTTTTTCCCACTGGCTGGTTGCGATTTTACGGAATTTGTTGCGTTCCTCGGCCGACCAGTTGTGGATGGTAACCCCACCTTCGGCACGGGCCTTGGCAACGGCTTCCATGTCTTTCATGGCCAGCTGTGCGTCCATGTCGCGCGCAAGATCACGGACCGAAACTTCCAGAATGGTCTGGAGGTCTTCGGGCATGGAATCCCATTTCGCCTTGTTGACCGAAACTTCAAGCATCGGCATGGAATGGAAGCCCGGATAGACCGGATGTTTGGCGACGTCATGCAGACCCATTGCCTGGTTGGTCGAGAACACGGTCGCATCCGCAGCATCAATCACCTTTTTATCAAGGGATGTGAAAACTTCGGACTGCGGAATGTTCACAGGCGACGCACCGGCCGCGGCAAAGACTTCCTGCACCATACCTTCTGGTGCGCGCATTTTCAGCCCCTTGAGATCGGCAACGCCATCAAGCGGTTTTGACGAAACGAATGCCTCAAGGCCCGGTGTCACCGCCCCGATGAAATGCAGGCCATAGGGTTGCAGCAGTTCATTCATCAGTTCCTTGCCGCCACCATATTCAACGAAACGCAGCATTTCGGACGGTGCCGACCATGCACCGACCGGATTGGCGATCAGGCCGAATGCCGGGTCTTTACCGGTGAAATAGCTGGTATCGGTGATGTGGCCGTCAATGATGCCAGCAGCAATTGCGTCCTGGGTTTCGGCATGTTCAACAACCGAGTTGACCGGCAGCATTTCAACCGAAATGCGTCCGCCCGACATTTTGCCGACACGCTCCGCCCATTCCTGCTCCAGTACAAAGTTCGGCACGCCAGCCGCATCGCTTGACTGGACTTTAAGGGTGAATTCCTGTGCATTTGCGATCAGCGGTGATGCCATCATCAGGCTGGCGGCAAGTGCGGTTCCGGCGAGTGTCTTGAACGATAGGGTCATCTGTCTTCTCCCTGGGTTACCGGTTTTCCGGCGGTGTTATGCGTTTTGGTGGATGGACTGTCGATTTCGCCGGCTGCAAGACGGGCAGCAGCGGTCGAAACCACGGCTTCAATCGGGGCGTCGATGGAAACAGTCACGCTGATCTCGTCCGGCCCCAGCGGTTCGAGATCGGCCAACTGACTGTCAAGCAATCCGGGCGGCATGAAATGGCCGACCCGGCGATCCAGCCGGGACCGGATCACTTCGCGCGAACCGTCCAGAAAAACAAAAGTTACGGGTGCCATGTGATCGCGCAGGAAATCGCGATAGCGCCGTTTCAGTGCCGAACAGGCGATAAAGATTTTCGGCGATACATAGTTTGACTCAATTCCATGCGCGACTTCTTTGGCAGCCGCCCCAAGTGATGCCAGCCAAGGCCAGCGCATCTCGTCATCAAGCGGGATGCCATTGCGCATGTTTTCGACATTTTGCGGGGGATGATAATCGTCCGCGTCAAGCCACACACCATTCATGATGCTGGCAAGGCCCTTTGCGACCGCGGTCTTGCCTGATCCGCTGACACCCATCACGATGACAAATTCGGCTTTGATGGCTAATCCTCCCGCCACTTTTATTTCGTCTTTTCTTGAGCGGGCCTTGCCCGCCTTGCTTTGTTAGCGCTAACATAATGATAGCGCTAACATCGAGTCAACAGATATTGTGCAACGCCGGGATCGCGGATATGAGGAACAGGGCATGAGAAGGAAGACATGAGAAAACGCAGAGGGGCCGGACGGCCGACCATCGCTGATGTGGCTGATAAGGCCGGGGTCAGCACGATCACCGTTTCACGGGCCTTGCGTGATCCGGCCAAGGTATCCGCCCCGTTGCGCGAACGCATCGATGCCGCCGTTCGCAAGCTTGATTATGTTCCCCATTCCCATGCCAGTGCGCTGGCATCATCGCGGTCCAACATTGTTGGCGTGATCGTGCCGTCGCTGACCAATAACGTGTTTGCCGATACGCTGCGCGCGATTTATGACGAGCTCGAACAGGGGCCGCTTCAGGTGCAGCTTGGCAATTCGCGCTATGTCGCGGCAGAAGAAGAACGCCTGATCCGCATTTTCCTTGGGCAGCGCCCGGCTGCCCTGATTGTTGCGGGTGGGGATCAGACCCCGGCGGCGCGGGCCTTGCTGGAAAGTGCCGATTGTCCGGTGGTGCAGGTCATGGAAGTCGATCCCGATCCGATTGATATGATGGTCGGATTCTCGCATTTCGAAGGCGGGCGCGCGGCCGGGTATCACCTGTTGCAGCGCGGATATCGCAATATCGGTTTCATCGGTGCACGCATGGACCCGCGATCACGCCGCCGCATGGAAGGCTTTGCCGAAGCATTGCGATCAGCAGGCCGGTATGATTCGGAGCTGTTCATGACAACAACCCGGTCATCAAGCACATCACTGGGCGCAGAACTGATCGCAACGTTGCGTGCAAAGCGCCCGGATATTGAAGCGGTTTTTTGCAACAACGATGATATGGCGCTGGGCGTTCTGTTTGGCTGCCAGCATGCCGGGCTGCGTGTGCCCGAAGACCTTGGCATTATCGGTTTCAACGATCTTGAAATGATGGCAGCGGCCTGTCCGTCATTGACCAGTATCCGGACAAACCGCTACGGGATCGGCAAAACGGCGGTTGATATGATCCGTTTGCGGCTGGAGGGGCAGGAGCCGGAAAAGCCGGTTGTCGATCTTGGTTTCCAGTTACAGGAACGCCAAAGCACCGCGCGGCGGGGCTGATATCCTGTTCTAATCTCGATGGATCGGGAAACGTCCGGCCAGTTCGGCAACCAGATCCTTTGGTCCTGAAATCCGGATATGCGTGCCCATGCTATCAAATTGCCGGTCCAGAACCGTGATCCCATCCTGTGCGCAGGCCTGTTCGAGCGTTCCGGCGTCGGAAAATCCGGCAAACAGTTCGGCCTCTCCCTTTGGGACATAATCGATGAAATCAGCGACGCTGCAAACCGCATTTGCCGCCCCGCTATAAGCGCGCACCAATCCGCCGGTGCCAAGCTTCACCCCGCCGAAATAGCGCGTGACGATCACCGCAACATTGATCAGGTCGCGCCCCTGAAGCACCTTCAGGCACGGCACGCCAGATGTGCCCGATGGTTCGCCATCATCCTTGCCATGTTCGATCAACTGGTCTTCGTCATTCAGGTATCGATAGGCGGTGACATGATGATTGGCCTTGGGATGGGCCGCGCGCAATTCCGCCAGTCGTGCCGCAAGATGGTCATAAGGGACCAGCTCGGCCAGGAAGCGCGATTTCTTTTCTTCGGTTTCGGCAAATGCGGCGCGGGCGATGGTTTTCATCACGACTGGATAGCAAAGGCAGGCGCATTGCACCAGCGTGCTCAAGCGTTAAGGGTGAAACAGCGCGAATTTGCCGATCAGGATCACCCCGAAGATCACCAGCATGATCAGAACCAGCCTGCGGAAACTTTCCGCATCCATGCGTGATCTGACAATGCCGCCAAGCTTGGTGCCCAGATAAACCGGGATCAACCCGGCAAGAGATATCCAGACAGTTTCAAGCGTCATCAGGCCAAGTTTTGACAGGCCAATGGCCATAACGATGCTCGACAGGCTGAAGGAAATATTGATCGCCTGTATGAAACGTTTCGGGTCCAGACGAAGGGCCAGAAGGAAAGGCAGAACCGGCATGACCTGTGATCCGGTAATGCCATTGACAAGCCCCGTTGCGAACCCCATCACCGGGGCCAATGGTTTTTGCAGTTTTTCCGGTACCGGCCGCCCCGGCCGCCATAACGTCAATGCGCCGTAAACCATCAAAACAATGCCAAGAACCGCCCCCGCCATCAGGCTGTTGACCAGATCAAGCACCACAAGCCCGACGACAAGCCCCGGCACGGTGGCAACAAACATCGGCCAGAACCGCTTGACGGTTTCGTGAAAATGCCCGGCCTGTGCCATGACGATGCTGTTGCTGACCAGTGATGGAATGATCACCAGCGGCATCGCGGCTTTTAACCCGATACCAAGGGCGAGAACCGGCAAGGCGGATGTTGAAAAGCCAAGCCCGGTTGCCCCTTTGACAAAAGCGGCAATGAAATAGGCGCAGGCAATGATCACTGCCGTTTCGATTGTCATAGGGGTTCCGTTGATCCTGCTTGGAATACCCTTGTCTAATAGTTGATAAGTTTATCGATTAATACTGGTTTTCAGGGTTTAACGCCGGAATCTACAAGGCGGTTACGAGGACTAAGTATCCTCGTCTTGCATATCGACATCATCGTCATTCTGATAAGGTGAGGGAGCGTTGTTGCAGTCTCCTTCCGGGGGAACGGTATAGGTTACGCCCTGATTGGTTGGCATTGCGTTTGCCTGCCGAATGTTTGCGCCGGGTAGTTGACGCACTTCTTGAGTAAAAGGCTCGTGGGCTGGATAAAGTGCATTGGATTTTGCCTGATTGCAGGCCAAACAGATCATACAAAGATTATCGTGGTCGGCGCAGGCCACATCGACCAGAGAATGGGTGATCGGGTTCTGGAAGGCAGGCACATTGAACCTGAACTGTGTTTGCCCGTTGACGCGTGTGGCGGTCAATATTTCTATTGGATCGTCTTCATCGTCATTGCGCCATGTTTCGTAGAATGTCTTGTCGGTCTCCCCGTAACCGAGGACGTAATATTGAACAAAACTGAAATCGGGGAGACTGATGGTCGTTTCCCCCAATGTGTTGCCCCAGGAGCCGTTGCCAGCCATAGGGTTATTATTGTGCTGCGCAGCCAGATTACTAATCGCTTGGTATCTGTTTTGATTTGCACCGGTAAACATGTCTTTTAATAGGCTGTCGGGAAAATTGTGATCTGCCTGTGCAAAGGCATTGGGAACTTTGCGTTGGCAGGCAGGGCAGGTAAACCATGCCTCGCATCCGGATCCAAAATCGAAGTCGCCCGACGTGCCGGCTGTTCCCGGGTACCAGTATGAATTGTAAGCTGTTGATGCTTCGGGTGTCGGGCGTAAGAGATTTCCATTTGTGTCCAGAAGAACAAACATGGCGTTACATCCCTATAAAATCTGGCTGACATAGAGGCGCCAATTCATGATCGGCGGATCAAACGGTCCCGGTGCCATGGATGGCAGGCTGGGCTTATATTGCTTGCTGGCTTTTTCAAGCCGCCACTCAAACCGCATCTCGGATGTGGAAGTTGGCAGGGGTGGCGGAACCGGATTATCTGAACTTTGGCAGGGGGCCACGCTGTCGGTCGGTTTCCATGGTCCCCAAACCGGACGCGGTATTGGAATTGCCGGGCCAGGCGGACCCATCAATGATTTGCGAAAGGCAAAACTATTGCTGTTGGTTGTGGGCATGGCCTTTATCTTTCCAAAGTTGCTGGCCTTTTGCCGACGGACGCGAGGTAAGTTTGTGATGGACAGATACGAAAACCGGAAGTGCTGATAGGGCGTTGATGGCATGAAAGACAGCCGGATTCGCAAGATTTCCAGAGCCCCGACGAGAACGAGCATCCTCCCAAATCCATCTGGAATGGCGGCTTGGGGTGGAATTTTGCGTTTTGTTTGTGGGTATTGGTAAAAATTTGCGGGTTTTTCTTTGCGAATTGCACGGAAGGGGTGGAAATGCGGTTGCAAAACCCGTATCAAGTTTGGCCCGGTTGACAGCACCGGCGATATGGGCGGAAATCCGCTGTGACGCTGATTATATGGTATAGTAACGGCATGATGAACATGCCGGATTGAGAGGAAGCAAATGAGCAAGAGCTGGAGCATTGATAGTTGGCGCAAACTGCCTGTGAAGCAGATGCCGACATATCCGGATGCACAGGCCGTCAAGGCCGTAGAGCAAGAGCTCGGCAGCTATCCTCCTTTGGTATTTGCTGGCGAAGCGCGCGCGTTGAAAGAAAAGCTTGGTGAAGTTGCCGAAGGCAACGCATTCCTGCTGCAGGGCGGGGACTGTGCCGAGAGCTTTAAGGAATTTCATCCCAACAACATTCGCGACACCTTTAAGGTCATGTTGCAGATGGCGGTTGTCCTGACCTATGGCGCGGCATGCCCGGTGGTCAAGGTTGGCCGTATGGCGGGGCAGTTTGCCAAGCCGCGCTCGGCGGATACCGAAACCATTGATGGCGTCGAACTGCCAAGCTATCGCGGTGACAATATCAACGGCATCGAGTTCACATCCGAAGCCCGTGTTCCGGATCCGCAGCGCCAGATCCGTGCCTATAACCAGTCGGCATCGACGCTAAACCTTTTGCGTGCTTTCGCGCAGGGCGGGTTTGCCGACCTGAGCAAAATACACCGTTGGAACCTGTCATTTGTCGATAACAGCCCCGCGGGCGAACGATATCGCAAGATGACAACCCAGATTGACGAAGCTGTTGCCTTCATGCAGGCGTGCGGCATCACGGCCGAAACCGCCCCGCAGATGCGCGAGACGGATTTCTATACCTCGCACGAGGCGCTTTTGCTGGGTTACGAACAGGCCCTGACCCGTCAGGACAGCCTGACCGGTGACTGGTATGACTGTTCGGCACATATGCTGTGGATCGGTGATCGTACCCGTCAGCTTGACGGGGCGCATGTTGAATTCATGCGTGGTGTGAACAACCCGATTGGCATGAAATGCGGACCGACCACCGAAGAAGACGATCTGATCCGTCTGATCGATGCGTTGAACCCGAAAAACGAAGCCGGTCGTCTGACTCTGATCGCGCGCATGGGAGCGGGCAAGGTTGAAGATCACCTGCCCCGTCTGGTGCAGCGGGTCAAGGCAGAGGGCCGCAAGGTTGTCTGGTCCTGCGATCCGATGCATGGCAACACGATCAAGGCGGCGAACGGTTATAAAACCCGTCCGTTCGATGCGATCCTGTCGGAAGTCAAATCGTTCTTTGATGTGCACAAGGCCGAAGGCACCCATGCCGGTGGCGTTCATTTTGAAATGACCGGTACGGATGTGACCGAATGCATTGGCGGTGCACGTGAAGTGACGGTCGACAGCCTGTCGGATCGTTACCACACCCATTGCGATCCGCGTTTGAATGGCGGGCAGGCCCTTGAACTTGCCTTCCTGATCGCCGAAATGATCAAAAAAGAACGCGACAGCGTTCGTGCGGAGCAGCTTGCAGCGTCGGCATAATTGAACATCGAACAATTGATGCGAAAAGGCGTTCGGGAAACCGGACGCCTTTTTTATAGATGGCATGTCTTTTTGAGAGTTGAGTTCGTGGTTTTTTCTATTTAAGGGATGCGTGGCTGGAGGATGTTTCGTTAATTCTGACAGTGAGTATGCATTTTGCCTCTACACTGATTGGCACAACATCCTTAAGTATAGACAATCGCGGCACGATATCGCGGGGATTTTGGGGAAGGGGTCGCACGAAACATGGTGGATGAGGCGGATTTCGCCGCATGGCAGAAAAAAGTGGAGGGAACCAACATTTCCTCGACCACGCTGCTTGCGACCGATTACCTGAACCATTTCAATGAAATCGTGATGCTTCTGGAAATGGTTCCGGACATGCCCGACATGATTGAGGACTGCAAGGAATGGGCGCCGAAAAGCTATCAGGACCATTTCCGTGACAGTGCCTTTTCCGACAAGGAATTGGCGATTGAGGCCTATGATCATGTGCCGGCTCGTTTCCGCCGCCCGTTCGAGGAAACCATCGAGCATATGAATGCCATCGTGTTTCGCGCCAACGAACAGCTTGATGCGCTGATTGCCGAGGGTAATGAAGACCTTTTACGCGAAACTGCCAGTACGGTGACATTGTCCCTGCAGCGTTTCATGGATGTCGCAAGTGGCATCATCCATGGGTCGGCCAAAACCATGAGCCAGGATGAAATTGACGCTGCACTGGCGCTGTAAAAATTCCGCATAAAAAAGGCCGGGTGTTTTATGCTTCCCGGCCTTCGCATTGTCGGATCGGTCGATCAATCCATCATCTCGGCCAGTTCTGCATCAAGCGTTTCGATTTCGCCACGCAGTTTTGGCAGGATATCGTTGCGTGCAGCCGCGACCTGCTGTTTCATGTTTTCAATGGCGCGACGGGAATAGCCGTTGGCTGACTGTTGCTGGAACAGACTGGTCATCTGGGCTTCGATACCGGTATAGAAACGACGCACGCCGGTAATGATTTCCGGATGGACCTCGAACGTACGCGGTGAATAACGCATCGTCGACCAGACCATATCGTCAAGGCGATGCGTCGCTTCTGGCGTCAGTTCGCGGGCGTGCCATTTCATCGGGGCTTCGGGATATTCCGCGATCCATTGTTCTACACGCTCGATATTGTCGACAAACTCGGCCTCAAGCGATTTTTCCAGATAGCTGACATCCGACAGACTTTGATAGCGGTCGAAATCAACCGCAATCCGGAAGCCGGCAAAGCTTGCCAGATACACACCAAGAACCGTTGATGCCAGAATGATGCACTGGGTGAACCAGAATTCGATATTGGGTTTGCCGCTGACGCTAAGAAAGCGGAACGGGGATAAAAAGAGACGCATTATTCTGATCCTTCCGGAGCTTCGTATTCGTCGTAGATTGCTGATTGCCCTTCGAGGGCATCGACATATCGTTCGAAAGCTGTCTGTAGAGGTATCGGTTCACCAAGCGGCAGATTGCGGTCCGTGACCATTTTATTAAGGCGTCGCACGCGATCCATTGGATGAGGGTGCGTGCCGAGATAATCAAGCATGCTCTCATCCTCCTGCATCATTGCAAGCTTGGCAAAGGTGGTTGCGACATCGGTGGCATGGCCATATTTCGCCATGACGATATCGAGTCCCCATTTATCGGCATCAAGTTCCTGGGATCGGGAATAATCCAGGTCGGCCAGCATTTTCGGCCAACCAGCGATCCAGGTGGTCAGAACCGCATCGGCCTGGAACATCATCGCCGACAGGGCAACGCCAACCGCCTGCCGCCCTAGCCCTTCAAGATGATCACGGCCATTATAATGGCCGATTTCATGACCAAGGATGGATAACAGTTCGTTTTCGGTATCGACCAGTTCAAGCATGCCGGTATGCACAAGGATCAGCCCACCGGGCAGGGCGGCGGCATTTGGCGTGTCATCGGGGATGATGACAACTTCGAAATCATAGGCCGCAGCCGGGCCAAGGGCTGATTTCGGGATCGAGTTGATCAGATCAAGGATATAGCGTTCCGGCAGGCTGCGTTGATCATCGCTGCGGCGTTCGGTGATGTAGTCGCCTTCAAGCTCGGACCAGATGGCGATTTCATCCTCGATCGAAATCTGGCGGGTTGCCCATTCGACAGCAAAACCGCTGGTAGCGTAAATGCCCCAGCAGATAAACAGAAACGCCGCACTTGCCGATGTAAATTCAACCAGCAGGTTTTTATGGCTGATATTGATGCCATCATCAGGCAGGGCAGACGGAAAGCCGCCGCTGGGGCGTTTGTCGGTATAAAGGGCCGTGCCCGAAACCATCATTTCAACCATGCCGCGGCCAAGCTGGGCGGTAGTCATGCGGATGCCGGTAATGTGGGATGCGCCCTTGGCGTCGGTCCGCATGCGCAGCATGGCTTCGCGTTTGGCACGCGTGATGGTGGCTTCGTGTGCCCCCAATCGGCCGCCAACGAAAATGCGCAGACGCGCAAGCAGATTGCGGAACCGGTCTTCGCCGATCACAACCTTGCCGGTGACCATTCTGCTGTAACGCAGAAGGATGTCTTCGGGGGCATGGTCCTCGGTGCTCAGGTGCTGATTTGGCAAAAGTTGCTCGTCACGGCGCAGGGCGCGTTCGTGGGCGGCTTCAGCCAGACGGCCTGTCACAAAGGCGATCCCGATCAGGATCATTAGCATGATCCCCGGAACAAATAGTTCCTGCATTGGAAAAGACTCCGGGGATTATTTCAGGCGAACAGCCGTGCCATAGGCAAAGATTTCAGCCGCCTTGTATGCGACCTGCGATGTGGAAAAATGCACATCAACAACCGCATCGGCATCCATCACACCGGCCTGTTTGACCAGACGTTCGAGGGCCTCGGTCTGGGCCTGTTCTAGAAGGCGGGTATAAGAACGCACTTCGCCGCCAAACAGGTTTTTGAAAAAGGCAAAAATATCAAACAGGAAGCTTCGGCTGCGAACTGAACTGCCAAATACGATGCCCAGATTTTCGCTGATTTCACGGCCCGGAATATGGGATATTGTCACGACCGGCAATTCTGCCACCGTGTTTTGGTTTTTCGTCATTGGTTTGCTCGTCTCAAATTATTGTTTTTGGTGCCGATTTTTCGGCTGGCGCAATAAAGCCACTTTGCGAACGTATTGCAAGCGATTATCAAGTGACGGTGAATGAAGTTGCGGTGACAGTGCAAAAATACGGCATTGTTGCCGATGCAGTGCTGCTATCGCGCATTCGGCAATTGACACCAAACCGGACGCCTCCTATTCCAACATCATGACAAATATGCTTGCCATCGCGATTGCCCAGCTTAACCCCATTGTCGGCGACGTTGCCGGGAATGCCGAGAAAGTTGTGGCTGCCTGGGAAACTGCGGCCGATCAGGGCGCGGATATTGTCCTTTATTCCGAACTGGTTCTGTCGGGCTATCCGCCCGAGGATCTGGTGATGAAGCCTGCCTTCATGCGCCATCTGCGTCATGCGGTCGAAGATATCTGCGAACGCACCAGGTCGCGCAAAAACGGCCCGGCCTTGTTGTTAACGACACCGTGGGATATTGACGGGGAACGCTTTAACGCGGTTCTTCTGATCGATCAGGGCAAGATCGAAACGGTGCGGGCAAAAAACGACCTGCCGAATTATGGCGTGTTTGATGAAAAACGCGTGTTCAGTGCCGGACCGATGCCCGACGTCGTGTCATTCCGGGGGGTAACACTTGGTGTGCCGATCTGCGAGGACGTTTGGACGCCAAAGGTTGTTGCCCATCTGCGCGATCGCGGGGCGGAAATTTTCCTGGTGCCGAACGGATCACCGTTTGAGGCCGACAAGGGCGATCTACGCCGTAACCTGATTGCGGATCGGGTGCGTGAAACCGGCGTTCCGATGATTTACTGCAACGAAGTCGGTGGTCAGGACGAACTGGTGTTTGATGGCGGTTCATTTGGCCTTAACGGTGATGGATCACTGGCCGTGGCCCTGCCGGGCTTTGCCGAGGATGTCGCCACCAGCACATGGTCGCGCAGTGAAAATGGTAGCTGGCGGTGCGATGAAAATGCACCAAAGGCCGATTATCCAAGCGGGCTTGATGCAATATACCAGACATTGGTTCTGGGGCTTCGGGATTATGTGAACAAAAACCGGTTCCCGGGTGTTGTGATCGGCATGTCGGGCGGGATTGATAGCGCGCTTTCAGCCGCCATTGCTGTTGATGCGCTGGGATCAGATCGGGTGCGGCTGGTGATGATGCCCTCGCCTTACACGTCGCGCGAAAGCCTTGAAGATGCCAAACAATGCGCGGGGATGCTGAAAACCGGGATTGAAAGCATCAATATCGGGCCTGCCATGGATGCATTCGAACAGATGCTTGCCCCGGCATTCGAAGGCCGCGACCCGGATATTACCGAAGAAAACATTCAGGCCCGTTCGCGCGGGATCATCCTGATGGGGCTTTCAAACAAGTTCGGCGATATGGTTCTGACGACGGGCAACAAGTCGGAAATGTCGGTTGGCTATGCCACGCTGTATGGTGACATGTGCGGTGGCTATTCGGTTTTGAAAGATCTTTATAAAACAACGGTGTTTGCGCTTTGCCATTGGCGCAATGCCCATCATCCGGTGGGCGCACTTGGCCCGGACGGCGTCGTGATCCCGGAACGGATCATTACCAAGCCGCCATCAGCCGAATTGCGCCCGGATCAGAAAGACGAAGATAGCCTGCCGCCTTATGACGTTCTTGATGATATCCTTCATCAGATGATTGAAGGCGAACAGTCTGTTTCCGAGATTGTGCAAAGCGGCCATGACGAGGCTACGGTACGCCGGGTCTGGCGATTGCTTGACCGGGCGGAATATAAACGCCGACAGGCACCGCCCGGGGTCAAGATCACGCCGCGTGCCTTTGGCCGCGACCGCCGCTATCCGATTACCAACGGTTTCACGAATTTAGTGACCTGAAAAAAGTTTGAAATGACAAAACCTGTCCTGCGATTTGCGCCCAGCCCGACCGGGCTTCTCCATGTCGGTAACGCCCGCGTTGCCATGATGAACTGGCTTTATGCCCGGAAACATGGTGGCGAGTTCATCCTGCGCTTTGACGATACCGATCCGGTCCGTTCCAAAGACGAATATGTTGATGCGATCCGCGAAGACCTGAAATGGCTTGGCATCGACTGGGACCGCGAAGAACGTCAAAGCCTGCGACAGGATAAATATGACGCGGCGATTGATGACCTGAAATCGCGCAACATGCTTTATCCGTGCTATGAAACCGAAGGCGAACTTAACTGGAAACGCAAGGCCGCCCGCCAGCGTCACCAGCCGTTTATCTATGACCGCAAGGCATTGACGCTTTCGGATGATGAAATCGCCCATCTTGAGGCCGAGGGCCGCAAACCGCATTGGCGCTTCCTTCTGACGGATGGCGTGGTTGAATGGGATGACCTGACGCGCGGGATTTGTACGTTTGACACCGAACATGTGTCCGACCCGGTTCTGATCCGCGAAGACGGATCGCTGCTTTATATGCTGGGTTCGGTTGTTGATGATCTTGAAATGGGTGTTACCCATATCATTCGCGGCGAAGACCATGTGACCAACACGGTATCGCAGATCCTGCTTTACATGGCGATGGGCGGTAAGCCCGGTGCGCTTGAATTTGCTCATATGCCGCTTTTGGCGGGGCCGGGTGGTTCGCAGCTGTCGAAACGTCTGGGCAGCCTTTCGCTGCGTGAACTGCGCAATGACGGGTTCGAGGTTGCCTCACTTGTCGGGCTTCTGACCGGGCTTGGTGCATCCGACAAGATCGAACCGGCGACGCTGACCGAGGTGCTGGGCAAATTTGATCTTTCGCATTATGGCCGTTCGACCCCGAAATTCGATCCTGCGGAACTTGCCAGCCTGAATGAAAAAGTCATTCATGACATGTCGTTTGAAACGGCAAAGCCAAAGCTTGACGCCCTTGGTCTGGGCGACGCGCCGGAAGAATTCTGGAACGCGGTGCGCGGCAATTGCTGGCGCGTGGCAGAAGCAGTTGAATGGTGGGATGTGATCACCAAGCAGGTCATCCCGCAGATCGACGATGCCGATGTGGAATTTTTAAAGCAGGCGGCAGATATGCTGCCCGAAGGTGACCTTGATGCGACCAGCTGGAAAGCGTGGACCGGTGCGATCAAGGATGCGACCGGCCGCAAGGGCAAGGAGCTTTTCATGCCGCTTCGCAAGGCACTGACGGGGCGTGAACATGGCCCGGAAATGTCGGCGATGCTGGTTCTGATCGGACGTGAAAAGGCGTGTGAACGGCTTTGTGGAAAGGCGGTCTAAAGCAAACAGCTTTGACCGCCGGAATATCCCGCAAATCCGAAAACACAAGTCATATGGACCGAAAACATGACCAAGACCACATTGCGTATCTATGACACCTTAAGCCGCGAAAAGCAGGTGTTCGAGCCGATCGATGCCAAACATGTCCGGCTTTATGTCTGCGGCCCGACGGTTTATGACTATGCCCATGTCGGCAATGCACGGCCTGTTGTGGTGTTTGATACGCTGGTGCGTGTGTTGCGTCATATCTATCCAAACGTGACCTATGTGCGCAACGTGACCGACGTTGATGACAAGATCAACGAACGCGCCCGCCAAAGCGGCGAGCCGATTTCGGAAATCACCAAACGCACCCATCAGGCCTACCTGGAGGATATGGGCGCGCTTAATGCTGCCAAGCCCGATATCGAACCGCGCGCGACCGAACATATCGCCGAAATGATCGCGATGTGCGAAAGCCTGATCGAACAGGGCTTCGCCTATGCCGCCGAGGGGCACGTGCTCTTTTCCGTCGGCCACTACGAAGAATACGGCAAACTGTCGCGTCGCGACCGCAAGGAAATGATCGCCGGTGCCCGGGTTGAAGTCGCCCCCTATAAAAAGGACCCGGCGGACTTCGTTCTGTGGAAGCCGTCCGATGACGAAACGCCGGGCTGGGAAAGCCCATGGGGTCGAGGGCGTCCGGGTTGGCATATTGAATGCTCTGCCATGTCGACGCGCTATCTGGGCGAGAATTTCGACATTCATGGCGGCGGATCGGATCTGGTTTTCCCGCATCATGAAAACGAAATCGCGCAAAGCTGCTGCGCGAACAAGGGTTCTAGTTACGCCAAATACTGGATGCATAACGGCCATCTGATGGTCGAAGGTGAAAAGATGTCCAAGTCGCTTGGCAACTTTGTCACCGTGCACGAGCTTTTGGAAAACTGGCCGGGCGAGGCGATCCGGCTTGCGATGCTGGGAACCCACTATCACCAGCCGATCAACTGGACCGAAGAAAACCTGCGTCAGGCCAAAGAGGCGCTGGATCGGTTCTATACCGCCCTTCGTCAGACCACTGATATCGAACCGGAAAACACGCCGGTGCCGGAATCGGTCCTGAATGCGCTGTGTGATGATCTTAATACGCCGCTGGCGATTGCGGAATTCCATGAACTGGTGACCGAACTGAACAAGGCGACCAAGAAATACGACAAGGCCGAGGCCAAGGGCCGTGTTCTGGCGGCGGCAACGTTGCTGGGTATTCTTGAAAATGATCCGGAAGCCTGGTTCACCGGTTCTGCCGATGAGGACGAGGCCGCCGAGATTGACAGCCTGATCCAGCAGCGTGCCGAAGCGAAGAAAAACCGCGATTTTGCCACCGCTGATCAGATCAGAAATGATCTTCTGGCGCGTGGTATCCTGCTTGAAGACTTCAAGGAAGGTACGAGCTGGAAGCGCGTTTGATCCGTTGGATTTGAATTGGAAAAGGCACCGCCGGGAGACCTGCGGTGCCTTTTTGCTTTAAGTGGCGGTGGTGTCCAGTTCGTCAAACAGTTCCTGTGCTGCATTCAGGCCGTTGATCGCGGCAGGAAGACCGCCATAAACCGCCATCTGCCAGATCGCTTCGATGACTTCTTCGCGCGTCGCACCGGCGGCAAGACTGTGTTTGATATTGATCTTAAGCTGCGGTGCGGTTTGCCCACCCAGAACCGTCAGGGCGGAAATCGTGCAAAGCTGACGGGTTTTCAGATCAAGGTTGGGCCGCGCGTAGTGGCGGCCGTAGGCCCATTCAACGAGGCTTTCGGCAAAACCCGGCACCAGAGTGTCGTATTTTTCGGCCAAGGCGTCTTCAAGCGGTGGGTTCAGACGTGCGACAACATCGCGCCCGGCATCGAGCGCGCTTTTCTGTTCAGCCATAAGGGGCTCCTGCGAGGTTTATTGTGGGATCAGGCCGTTTTCTTGCGGCCGATTTTGTCGTAATTGGCGATCTTGTAATCAAGCACTTCGAGGGTTTCGGTCAGCTCGGCGATTTTCTGGGCCAATCCGGTCCGATAGATTTCGAGAAGTTCGCGCCGTTCGCCAACCGTTTGTTCGCCCTCGCTACGCAGACGGGCAAACCGCACCCGGTCGCGGATCGGCATGCCAAGATCCTTGAGGCGTGAAATGAAAGTCAGCCAATCGAGAATTTCCGGGTCATAGCACCGTCGGCCGCCCGCATCGCGTGACGGTTTGGGCACAAGCCCGATTTTTTCGTAATAGCGCAGCGTGTGAATGGGCAAACCGCTTTTGGCCGAGACTTCACCAATCATCATGTCGGTCACCTTTCAGCTTGGGGAACTTTCAAAAGGCTAGCTGCTGGAGTGTACTTTAGGTCAAGCGCAAATTTTTTGCCAGTTTGTGCAACATCTTGCGGTTGCGCAGTCATGACATTCGGACCACCTTCTATCCTGTGACCGGTTATGAACGACAGGGTTGTGATTGCGATGTTTTTTCTGGGTCGACGGAATTTCCTTCGTGGGGCGACGGCGATTGGCGCAACAGCGGGCCTTGGCGCGATCAAGCCGCTTTGGGCGCAAACGCTTGATAATCGCAAGATCCCCGATGTGATCAAAAAGCCGATCCCGTCCAGTGGTGAAATGATCCCGGCGGTCGGTCTGGGCAGCTGGATCACGTTTAATGTCGGGAATGATCCGGTTTTGCGCGATCAGTGCGCCAATGTCATGCAGGCGTTTTTTGACGGGGGCGGACGCATGATCGACAGCTCGCCGATGTATGGATCATCCCAGGAGGTGATCGGTTACGGGCTTGATAAACTGGGCGCTCGCGACCGGGTATTTTCCACCGACAAGGTCTGGACTTCGGATGATGGTGCCAAACAGATCGCGCAAACATCCGAGCACTGGAACATCGAAAATTTTGACCTGTTGCAGGTTCATAATCTGGTGGGGATCAACGACAACCTGCCGCTTCTGTTTGATATGAAGGATGCCGGACGGCTGCGTTATGTCGGGGTGACGACATCGCATGGCAGGCGGACCGATGATTTGATGGCGGTGATGAAAAACACCCCGATTGACTTCGTGCAGGTAACTTATAACCCGGTGGATCGCAAGGTTGAGGATTACCTTTTACCGCTGGCGGAGGAACGCGGCATTGCCGTGATCGTCAATCGACCGTTTCGCGGTGGCAGTCTGCTTGACCGCTTAGAAGGTGAAAAGCTTCCCGATTTTGCCGCCGAGATCGAGGCAAAAAGCTGGGCGCAGCTGATCCTGAAATATCTGATATCTCATCCGGCGGTAACCTGCCCGATCCCGGCAACCACGCAACCGATGCACGCCATGGAAAACATGCAGGCCGCCACCGGCCCGATGCCCGATGACGACATGCGCCAACGTATTGCTGCCGTGATCGGGGTCCTGTGATGAGCGAATGGTGGAGCTACAGTCTGGCAGATTTTCTGCTGTTTTCGCCGCGCGTTTATTTCCGGCTGTTTGAAACGCTGAATACCACGTGGTGGCTGGCGGTGAGTGCCGCACTGGTCGCGGGGATGATCACATTTGGTCTTTCCATCCGGCATGGCAATCGCGGCAACCGGGTGGCGCTTGTTCTGCTGGCGATCATCTGGGGCTGGGTGAGTGCAGGTTTCCTTTGGTATTATTACCAGCCGATCAACTGGCTAATCCCGTATTTCATTCCGGCCTTTATTACCGAGGCATTGTTGATGGTGATGTTTGCCGCGCGCCGGATGCCTTTGCGGTTTGGCTGGCGCGGTGATTTTTCCTGCATTGCCGGGATGGTGATGATTGCGATTGCGATTTTCGTCTATCCCTTTGTCGGCTTGATCGAAGGACGGGACCTGATACAGGCGGAACTGTTTGGCAGTGCTGCCGATCCGACGGCCATCGGGACGCTTGGCTTTATCCTGCTGGCGCGCGGGTCGTGGCGCTGGATTTTATTGCCGGTGCCGATGGCGTGGTGTGTACTGGCCAGCGGCACATTATGGGTGATGGATCAGGATATCGCGCTGCTGCCATTGATTGCGGTCTGGCTGACAGTGCTTGGTGGCTGGATGGATCAGAAGAACGGTGTCACCCGCCGGTCATTGCTTGATGCTGGTGCGGATGACTAGCGCCCGGCAAGCAGGCGAATGCCAACCGCGGCAAAGAACACGCCAAGCAAACCATTAATCCAGCGCGCCGCGCGGCGATAAAGCGAAGTGGCCGGTGCGGTCGAAAAGGCGGTGGCATAGGCGAAATGCACAAGTGTTGAAATCGTGCCGCAGCCGATTACGATCACCCATCCCACCCAAATCGGTGTGCCATCGGCAAAGCCGATGGAGATGATGGCAATCCATGTCAGAATTGCCTTGGGATTGGTCAGATGAAGACCGAGTCCCAGGCCGAAATACCCGACCGGCGAGATGGCTTTGTCGTCGCGCGCAATGGCATCACTGGCCGGTTGCACAGGGCGGAACGCAGAACGAAAGGCTTTGAAAGCCATCCACAAAAGATAAATCCCGCCGGCAATACGAATGACGGTCATGGCATCAGCCCAGCTTGCCAGAAGGGCAGAAAGGCCGGTCAGGGTCAGAATGCCAATGCAAAGCGATCCGGCCCCGATCCCGATGGCAAAGCAATGACCCGCACGGCGCCCGCGTTCAAGTGAGACCCCCATCAGACCCAGCAAGGCAGGGCCGGGGCTGATCAGGCCCATCAGAAGGACCGCGTAGGCCAGAAATATTCCCGGCAGATAAGGGGCGATATCGGCAAAGTCGATCATAGGGCGATCCTTTGTCAAACATGGTGGCAAACATGCCGTGGTGGCGGCATGAAAACTGTACGCCCCGGTTGTGGTTCTGTCGAGAATGCAAAAGCCCCGGTGCGAGAGGCAACCGGGGCTTTGGATGATCATATCCGATGACGGTATCAGTCGTCAAAAATGACTTCGTCGTCGGCAACCTCGACCTGACGGGCGATTTCGGACAAGGCCTGTTCGAAAACCTCGGGCGGATGGCCGCCGGAAATGGCGTATTTACCGTTCACGACATAGGTTGGAACCGATGAAATACCGGCATTGCGGAATTCTTCTTCTTCGGCGCGGACTTCCTTGGCGAACATATCGCTGCCAAGAATTTCGTCTGCCTTTTCCGGTGAAAGGCCAACTTCCTCGGCGGCGCGTTTAAGAACACCGTGTTCGCCGGGGTTTTCGCCCTCCTGAAAATAGGCGCGGAACAGGGCCAGTTTCAGTTCGGTCTGTTTGCCTTCTTTGCCCGCCCAATAGAGCATCCGGTGCGCATCAAAGGTATTGTAGATGCGGCTGTCGGAGCTAAAGCGGATGTCAAAGCCGACATTCTCGCCCATCATCGAAATACGGTCGCGGTTTTCCGCACTTTGATCCGGGGTCAGACCGTATTTTTCCTTGATATGTTCTGACAGGTTCTGCCCTTCCGGACCCATATCTGGATTCAGTTCAAACGGGTGCCAGCGCAGCTTGATGTCGACCTGACCGTCAAGGCGTTCCATCGCCTGTTCAAGGTTTTTATAGCCGATGATGCACCAGGGGCAGACAACGTCGGAGACGATATCGATCTGCATCGGGATGCCGTTGCTCATGAATTGTGCCTTGTCTTATGAATATCTGGATGGCCCAGACATAAGCGCTATGGAGCCAAACGCAAGGAAAGATATGCAGGGCGGCAAAAGAAACGGCCTGTCCGGGGGAGACAGGCCGTCATATGTGCAACAACTCGGCGGGGGGAGGTCGATCAACGATCTAATCCGAGTTTCGGGGTGTGCACGTGGGACGCTTCTGATGGCAGCGCGGCCAACAGGGTGCGAATTTCAATCCATGCCTTCGATATTCTGGCGACGGGCGTTGTCGACCATATATTCGGCAAAGGTTTCAAGAGTGGGACAGGACCAGTCAGCCGCCATTTTCTCGCCGTCGCGTTCCCATTGACCGTACCACCGGTCATCAGGTTCGAGAAAAATCGTATAGGCGGCGAAACGGTCAGACGCCGTCCAGCTGTTTTTGCCAGCACGGTGCCATGTCAGACCCGCAAGCAGCATAACGTCAAAATCTTCGGCGGCTTTTAATGCCATTTTGGTGTCCCCATCCATGTGAAGCCCGAAGAAATGGGGGGGGGGTGTATTCCCGGTCGCCTCACAATGTATGGTAGAGTTAATCACTACTACCATACCTTTACAACCATTCAGGGGGACAGGTTTGCTATCCTAAAGGTGGGTAATTACGCGATTTCGGGCAAAAAGCAGCGCATAATTGGCATGTCTTGTAATGCGGTTGCGTAAATGACGGTTTTGCGGCAATTTGCCAGACCGCCCGGCAAGCGCCGGAACAAGACAAGATCGATCAGTTTTGGAATGAATATGTCAGACAAGCGCGTCTATCTATACGACAGTACCTTGCGCGACGGGCAACAGACCCAGGGCGTGGATTTTTCGGCAGCGGACAAAACCGCAATTGCCAAGGCGCTGGACGAGCTGTCGATTGACTATATTGAAGGCGGCTGGCCCGGGGCAAACCCCACCGATGACGCATTCTTTGCCAATCCGCCGAAACTTAAAAATTCGAAACTGACCGCCTTTGGCATGACACGACGCGCAGGGCGTTCGGCATCCAATGATCCGGGGCTGACAACGTTGGCCCAAAGCGCGCCGATTGTTTGCATGGTCGGAAAAAGCTGGGATTTTCAGGTGACCGAGGCGCTCGGGATTGAGCTTTCGGAGAACCTTGCGATGATTTCGGAATCCATCGCACATCTGAAAAGCCAGGTTTCCGAGGTCATGTTCGATGCCGAGCATTTCTTTGACGGCTACAAGGCCAATCGCGACTACGCCCTTGCCGCGATCAAGGCGGCCTATGAGGCCGGTGCGCGCTGGGTTGTCCTTTGCGATACCAATGGCGGCACCCTGCCTGATGAGATTTTCGACATTGTCACCGATGTCTGCACCCATGTGCCGGGCGGAAATGTCGGCATTCACTGCCATAACGACACCGAGAATGCGGTGGCGAACTCGTTGGCGGCGGTCCGGGCCGGTGTGCGCCAGGTGCAGGGTACGTTGAATGGTCTGGGCGAGCGTTGCGGCAATGCCAACCTGATTTCGATCATCCCGACCCTGATGCTGAAGATGGGATATGACGTCGGCATTTCGCATGAACAACTGACCCATCTGCGCCGTATTTCGCACATTCTTGATGAACGGCTTAACCGCGAACCGACCCGTCAGGCGGCCTATGTCGGGGATAGCGCCTTTGCGCACAAGGGTGGGTTGCATGTTTCAGCCGTGGAAAAGAACCCGGCCTGTTACGAGCATATCGAGCCGGAGCTTGTAGGAAACCAGCGTCATATCCTTGTGTCGGATCAGGCGGGGCGTTCAAATATTCTGGCCCGGTTCCGCGAAATCGGGGTCGAGGTTGATCCGAAATCCGATGCGGTCGGCAAGCTTGTCGAAGCGGTCAAGCAACGCGAATTTGATGGTTATGCCTATGACGGTGCCGAAGCCAGTTTTGAACTTCTGGCGCGCAAGGCATTGGGTGAGCTTGACCGTTATTTCCGTGTGACATCCTTCCGCGTGATTGACGAACGCCGCTGGGTGGACGAGCAGGACGAACAGGTCATCACCATGTCCGAGGCCACTGTCAAGGTTGTGGTCGGCGATGGACAGTTCATGTCGGTGGCAGAGGGCAACGGTCCGGTCAACGCGCTTGATGCCGCATTGCGCAAGGTGCTTCTGACCGTGCCGGAATATGTCGAAGCCGTGCAGCAGATCGAACTGATCGACTATAAGGTCCGCATCATAACGCGTGGCGACGGTACGCGCGCGGTCACCCGCGTCATGATCGAAAGCCGCGATGCCGAAGGCAACAGTTGGTCAACGGTGGGGGTTTCCACCAACATTATCGAGGCGTCCTATAACGCGCTTCGGGATTCGATCACCTATAAACTGTTCAAATCCGGCGTACGCAGCCAGCATGCGTGACGGTTGGTTCAGGCGATAAAATGGCAAAGGGCGCGTTTTGATCCGCGCCCTTTGACGTTTAGATTTGATGGTGATGCGGGTGGTCATGACTTTGATCGTGATGATCGTGTCCATGTTTGTGCCCATGCCCAAAGCGTGCGGCCATGAAGCTTAGCAGGTCGATATCGGCCCGTTCGGTCATCGACACATAGGTGAATGTCATGGTTTCGCGTTCCTCGATCATGCTGCCGGGGAACGGCAGATAAGCCAGTTCGCGGGTAGCAAAGGCCGGGCAGGCGGTGCCGATTTGCCAGTTGGTTGTGATTTTGGCATCGACCAGATGCATGGTCAGGCCATCCTTGCCGATCTTTTGAAACGGGATATCGGCAAGGCGAAGGTAGCTTGCCTTGTCATCGGCTTTGCGGAAGCCTTCGACGAAGCTTGAGGACAGGACCTGTAATTCCTCGGCATGGTCGGCGTCGCTTTGGCCGTGGACATGGGAATGCAGGTGATCGTGGTCCGGGGCGTGATTATGCCCCGGTCCGTGAGAATGGTTGTGGCCGTTATCGTGATGATCATGGGGCATCTGGTTACTCCACATCCGGGCCGGCGGGGATGGTGACCGGTTTGTCGATGATGCCGCGATGCGATCCCATTTTGCCATGTGACACCAGTGTACCCAGCACATCGACAATCACGCGCGTTGCCAGCAGGGCGGTAATGTCCGAGCAATCATAGGGCGGCGAAACTTCAACGACTTCAAGGCCGCAAATTCCCTCTGCCGCGACAAGCGATACAAGCTCCAATGCCTCGCGCGGCAGGAAACCGCCAGGTTCGGGCCAACCGGTACCCGGAACGAACCCGCAATCGACACTGTCGATATCAAACGAGATATAGACCGCATCTGCATCCTTCCATGCCAGTTCAAGCGCGCGCGCGGCGGTTTCGGCCAGTCCAAGTTCCTCGACATCGCGCATGGTGAAGATGTTGGTATTGCGATTGCGTGCAACTTCGACCCCTTCGCGCGGCACCTGCCAGCCGCCAATGCCGACCTGCACAAGGTTCACCGCCGGAACATTGACCAGATCGGTGGCATGGAACCACGGCGTGGTGTGCATGCGTTCATCAAGGTCTTTTTCCTGAATGTCGATATGGCGGTCGAAATGCACGATGCCGATACGTTTGGATGTGCATTGCGCAATGCCACGCACGCACGGGAAACCGATGGAATGATCGCCGCCGATCATGATCGGCAGTGCGCCACTGGATGCAACGTGGCTGACCGCGCGCGTAATCTGATCAAAGGTTTTTTCGATATTGGCCGGGATGGTGAAAACATCACCTACATCGCAAAGCGTCATCTGTTCGCGAAGATCGACCCCCATTTCATAGTTATAGGGCGTGTAAAGGGCGGATATCTTGCGAACCCCCTGCGGGCCGAAACGCGTGCCGGGGCGGTATGTCGTGCCGCCATCAAACGGGATGCCTATAACCGCCGCGTCATAGGCACCGACCTTGGTGACGTCTTCGATATAGGGTGCCTTCAGAAACGTGTTGATCCCGGCATAATGGGGCAGTTCGCCCCGGGCAAAGGTCGGGATCGATTTATCGGTCAGGCAATCCGAGCCGGTCAAACCCATGCGAAGCGCCCACTGCTTTTCCTTTTCCCAAGCGGCAGATGGCAGCAAGGCTTCTTTTTCCGCCGATTTCCAACCACGCAATTGCAGCTTGTCGAAATTCGGGTGGTGGTGACGGGTTGCGGCGGGGGCGGGCAATGTTCCGGCCACGCGATGTCGGCGGACATTTTGGGGGGCAAAGAAATCGCGCATAGTTGTTTCCTTCGGGTTGCGTCAGTCTTTGTTGGGGTGGCTTTCGGGTTTGAAATCAGGGAACCGGCGCGGTCGCCATCAGGGCGGCCGAGAAATTCATGCCGTCGGTTTCATCGGTTTCGCCATTGGCACCGGGAAGCGGTGCGGCAGACAGGTCAATCGGCAGGTCGTATGTGATGGTCGCGCCATAGGCTTCTGGCGCGTGCGGATCATCGCGCAACTTGTCAAATACCAGCATCCGGGTGCCGAGTTTGAAGGCCTCGTGGATGTCGTGCGTGACCATGAAGATCGTTATGTCATGCGCCTTCCACAGGTCCAGCAGCAATTCATGCATGTCATTGCGAATACCCGGATCAAGCGCGCCAAATGGCTCGTCCAGCAGCAGCACGCTGGGTTTCATTGTCAGGGCCTGAGCAATGGCAAGGCGTTGCTGCATGCCGCCCGAAAGCTGACTTGGATATTTGTTGGCCGCTGGTGACAGGCCGATGGTTTCAAGCAGTTCGGCAACATCATCGCGGGCCTTTTTGCGCGCGCGGCCAAACAGGCGCCCGGTCAGTTTACGGGCGGCAAATTCCGCGCCGATGATCAGGTTTTCAGCAACGGTCAGATGCGGAAAAACCGAATAGCGTTGAAAGACAATGCCGCGATCAGGGGTGGGTTGTTGCGGCAGTGGTGCGCCATCCATCAGGATATCGCCGCTGCTTGGCAGTTCCTGGGACAGCAGCATGCGCAAAAAGGTCGATTTGCCACAGCCCGATGCCCCGACCAGCGTGCAAAACGCCCCGGCTTCGATATCCAGATTGATGCGTTCAAGCACCGGATATTCGCCGTAAGACTTGGTCAGGTTGCGGATCATGAATTTCGGGTCGCGCATCACAGGCTATCCCCCGAAAGGTGGTTCCAAGGGAAAGCCTTGCGCGATGCCATCAACAGCAACCGGTCAAGAATAAAGGCCAGAAGCGTGATCCAGGCGACATAAGGCAGGATCACATCCATCGCGAGGTAACGACGCACCAGAAAGATGCGATAGCCAAGGCCGCTGGTTGATGCGATGGCCTCGGCGGAAATCAGGAAAATCCATGCCGGGACAAGGCCAAGCCGGATGGCAGTGATCAGTTTTGGCATGACTTGCGGCAAAACCACACGCGTGATCATTTGCCAGGTCGAGGCGCCCAGCGTTTCAGCCTTGATGATCAGTTCGCGAGGGATATCCATCACCGCCTGCGCGATGGTCCTGATCATGACCGGGGCGGTGCCAATCGCGATCAGCATTACCTTGGAAGTCTCGCCCAATCCGAAAATGATGAACAGGATCGGCAGGATGGTGATTGGCGGGATCAGGGACAGGGTGGCGACAAAGGGTGCCAGACCGCGCCTGATATGCGGAATGAAGCCGATGGAAATGCCAAGCCCGATGGCAAGCAGGGTGGAAATGAAAATGCCGACCGCAAGGCGCGACAGGCTATCGATCGTATCAAGCCACAGAAGGTAATCGCCCGACCGTTTGTCGGCCTCGAACCCCATGCGCCAGATCGCATCCCCTATGCTGCCAAGCGACGGCAAAAGCTTGTCGGCCGGATTATCGATCCGGCGCAGATGGCTTGCGATGGCATAGGCCCCGATCAAAAGCGCAAACGGGATCGAGCCCAGCAATATGGCTGCGCGCCGGGAAAGGGTGCGATTGATGATACGCATGGCCGTCACCTTGCAATTGCAAAAACGGGGCAGTGGTCAAGACGGGGCAAAAATCTGAAAGGTCGGCCATCCGAACCTGATGCAACTGGTGCAACGAATGTTACAAGGCCGGATGGCCGACAGAGTTAATCAGCGAAGCGCTTGGTGGCGTGGCTAATACACGGTTTCAAAGCTCGCCCTTGGCGGCCATCTCCATATAGGTCGTGTCAAATTTCAGCTTCACATTGGCGCTATCGCCATAGATGCTGCCATCCGGGAAGCTGACGCCGACGAATTCCGGGCTTGGTGCGCCTTCACCAAGGATGCCCTTGTCGAACAGGAATTCGGCGACGAATTTCATGGTTTCGGGAAGCTCGGCTGATTTGGTGAATTCAACCGCCTTGTCCGGGGTAAAGAACATCGCCGTGCTGGCAAGCTGGGCATCGTATCCGGCAAGATCGGTGCCTGATGCTTCGGCCATGGCAGTTCGCGCGGCAATGCCTTCGTCGGTGTCGGATGCCATGATGCCCATCAATTCATACCATGCGCCAACCAGTGCCTTGCCGAAAGCCGGATTGTCGGCAAGGGTTTCGGTGTTGACCATCATGATATCGATGATTTCGCCGGGGATACCCGCACTATCAAAGACGAGTGTCGCGTTATCGTTGGCGGCAATTTCCGACAGAAGCGGATTCCATGTCACGACCGATGTCACATCGTCGGTGGCATAGGTTGCGATCATGTCGGCGTCGGATGTATTAACGACCGTGACGTCCTGTTCGGACAGGTCGACCTTTTCAAGCGCACGCGCCAGCAGGTAATGGGAAACGGAAAGTTCAACCAGATTGACGTTTTGCCCCTTGATGGCGGCAAGGTCAGTTGCGTTTTTCAGGATGATGCCGTCATTGCCGTTGGAATAATCGCCAACAATCAGGGCGGTGGTATCAATCCCGCCACCGGCCGGGATCGAAAGCGCGTCCATATTGGTCATGGAGCAGCCGTCATATTCGCCAGCGGTATATTGGTTGATCGATTCAACGTAATCGTTGATCTGCACGATATCGACCGAGATGTCGTATTTGTCGGCCCATTTTTTCATGATGCCGCTATCTTGCAGATACCCCCACGGCATCCAGCCGACATAGATCGACCAGCAGACTTTGAAATCGGACTTTTGTTCGGCGTGGGCGGGTAGGGAAGCCAAAGAGGCAGAAAGGACGGCGGCAAACGAAAGTGTTTTGAAAAACGTCTTTAACATGTGTGCGCTCCTGCTTGTTTTGCGGATCACTTCGGATCAGTCAATTCAAGAAAGGCTCTTGCACACAAACCGGGAGAAGGCTTGTGCGCGACAAACCTGTGCAGTTGTCTCCCGGGATTTTGGCCCGCCGTGTCACCAGCCTGTGAAACTCTGGCTGGCTTGCGCCTCTTGGACCAGCATTCCTTTCGGAACCGGAACCCTAGGCGCGCTGCACACTCAAACAGAAGCAATGCATATGCCAGTCACCTGAAGTACGTCTTTGGATGTTGGTAATGCTATGGAAATAAAGGATAATACTGATGTTAGTGACGCTGCCTGTTGCGCGAAATGCATATATGCAGCGCGCAATTTTTGATTAAAAAATGACCATAAAAATAAATATGATCAAAAATAACGCATCTTCCGTGCGTGTAATGTGTGCTGGCATCGTGCATTGGCTTTTGGTAAAGAAGCGCCAATATTGACGGGCATGCCCGCACTTTACCCCATGCAAAGACCGGAGAATTCAAGCGATGAGCGACGTCGCAGACGCGGCTATGCCAGATGGCGCAAGACCCGAAACCGGCGGTATCGCCAATCCGCCTGTCATCATCCTGATCGAACCGCAGCTTGGCGATAATATCGGCAAGGCGGCGCGCGCCATGCTCAATTGCGGTTTGGTTGACTTGCGCCTTGTGCGGCCGCGTGATGGCTGGCCCAATGAACGGGCAACCGCGAATGCGTCGGGGGCTGATATTGTCATCGACAATACCAAGGTGTTCGAGCGCGAAGAAGATGCGCTCGCGGATCTGAACCGGGTTTATGTGACGACCGCGCGGACGCGCGACGCGATCAAGCCGGTTTTTACCCCAAAGGGACTGGCACCTGAAATGCGCGCCAATGTCGCGCAGGGGGAAGAGGTCGGCGTGATGTTCGGGCCGGAACGCACCGGTGTGCGCAACGAACATATTTCGATGGCCGATGCGGTCGTGACCGTGCCACTGAACCCGGGCTTCACATCGCTTAACCTTGCGCAGGCCGTGCTGCTGATCGGGTATGAATGGTGGCAGGCCGGTGTCGATGTGCCCGATTACCAGATGATGATGAACGATACCTTCCCGGCAACCCGGGACGAATTGGATCGTTTGTTCGAACATCTGGAGGCGGAACTGGATAATTCCGGTTTCTTCCGGGTCGAGGCAAAACGCCCGAATATGGCACGCAATATCCGCAATATTTTCAACCGCGCCAACCTGACCCACCAGGAAGTTCAGACACTTCGCGGCATGATCGTCGCGATGCGGGGCGGTAAGCACAAGCCATAGCTGCATGTCTGCTTCTGTGCAGATTGGTACACAACACCCGCCGATTTTGGCGGGTGTTGTTGTTTGGGGTGCTTTCAGTATTCAGCCGACAGCTTGGTGCTGCCCCGTGAGTCACGACCGGCTTTGTGTGAATTTTTTTAGACAAATGTAATGATGTAAGGCGATTTGTAATTGTAGTTACAAAATTATCCGTGACATCGCCTGTTTTCCCGACCTATCCTTGAGTCTGGGGTTCATAACACAATCTTATAAGAGATGGGTCACCCGGACGGGGGTTCAGAGGTTTCTCAAATGTTTGAGCATTGGGGTGGGGTATGAAGGGATTTCTAAATCTTTCGGTCAAGGTTCAGCTGCTGATTTCGATGGCGGCACTTGCGTTTTCTGCGGTTGCGGTGGTTTTGCTGGTTACGCAATCTTCGTCATTCGATGCCATTCACAAGGTATCGGTCGAACAGGCGCGCGAGCAGGCTTATCGATATGCCAATTCGGTTTCGGAGGAATTGAATATTCCGGCGGAAGCCGTTCGTTCGACAGCCTCGGCGCTAAAAGGCATGGTTGCGGCAGGTAAGCCTGACCGCGAAGTTGCCGGTGAAATCATTTCCGAATTACTGCGCCAGCATCCCGGGATTGTCGGCAGTGGAACGGTGTGGGAACCGAACGCCTTTGACGGTGCCGATAGCAGCAACGCCAATGTGGCAGGCAGCGATGATGCCGGTCGGTTTGTGCCCTATTTCTATCGTGATGCATCGGGCAAGATCGCGTTTGAGCCGCTGATCGGGTTTGAAACGCCGGGGGATGGCGATTGGTGGTTGGTTCCCCGTGACGAACGACGTGAAACCATTGTCGAACCTTATGTCTATCCCGTGAACAATGTCGACGTGTTAATGACAACCATCAGTGCGCCGGTATTTGAGGGGGAACCGGGCAGTAAGGTGATTGGCGGCGTAACCGTCGATCTGGCGCTTGAAACGCTGCAGGGCATTATCGACCAGATTGCCTTGCCCGAGAGTGGTATGGCTACCCTGATTTCAGAAGGGGGCTATGTTGTCGCACACAGTGCCAAGGATCGGGTTGGGCAGAATATCAGCGATATTGATCCGGTACTGGCACCGGTCCTGGAAAGTATTGGCAAAGGTGAGGCTTTTGGTCGTGAAATGAAGCTCGGTGCCGATAGTGCGTCTTACTATGTCACCTTTACACCGATATCGATTGGCAAAACGGGTACGAACTGGGCATTGGGTACTGCGATCCCGATGAAAGCTATTCTGGCAGAGGCAAATAACCAGCTTTATATCGCCCTCGTCGTGGCGGCTGTTGCGGTTCTTGCGGTTGCGATTATCGCTTTTTGGCTTGGCGGTGCGTTGGGGCGTCCGGTGTTGCGGATGACCGAACGGATGAATGCGCTGGCGCAGAATGATGTCGATGTCGAGATTCCCTATACCGACCGTTCGAACGAGTTTGGCCGCATGGCACAGGCCGTTGCGGTGTTTCGGGAAAATGCCGTGCGTGTTCGCAATGCCGAGGCCGAAAAACTTAAAGCCGATCATGTGGCCGAGGAAAGGCGCCGTACCCAGTTGAACCAGCTTGCGGACTCGTTTGAAAGTTCTGTTGGAGGAGTGGTCGGCTCGGTGAGCAATGCTGCGGATCGTCTGTCGTCGTCTTCCGGGGTCATGAACCAGATCGCTGTTGACACGCGATCACAGGCCGCAGCGGTGAATGCAGCCGCCGAAGAAGCATCCAATAATGTACAGACTGTGGCTTCCGCGACCGAGGAGCTGTCGGCGTCTATCCGTGAAATTTCGTCGCAGGTTGCGCAATCAAACGAGATTGCGGGCAATGCCGTAGAAGAAGCCAACAGAACAAACCAGTTGATCGGTGGTCTTGCCGATGCGGCGGAAAAGATCGGCGATGTTGTAACCTTGATTCAGGATATTGCGTCGCAGACAAATCTTCTGGCGCTGAATGCGACAATCGAGGCTGCGCGTGCCGGGGATGCCGGCAAGGGCTTTGCAGTTGTCGCAAATGAGGTCAAGAATCTTGCCAGTCAGACCGCGCGTGCAACAGACGATATTTCCGGTCAGATCGGCGGTATTCAGGGGGCAACCAGGGATGCGGTCGAGGCAATTGGCGGGATCACTGAAACCATCGGTCGCATCAGCGAAATCGCATCGACGATTGCGGCCGCTGTTGAACAGCAGGGGGCGGCGACCGAAGAAATCGCGCGCAACGTCGGGCAGGCGGCACAGGGCACGACCGAGGTTACGTCAACGATCGGACAAGTGACAGCATCGACCGGCAAAGTTGGCGAATCTGCAAGTGATGTTGCAAGTGCTGCTGAGGAACTGACCGGGCAGGCTGCAAGCTTGCGTCAGCAGGTCGAGCAATTCCTGCGAGATATTCGGGCAGGCGTCTGATTTTGCATTGAAAATCGGCTAAACGGTTATCAGGGGCACTCGGGTTGGGAAACCCGGGTGCCTTTTCGTTTGACTCTGCGGTCTTGATCTCTATATTGCGCCTCACTTCCGAGAAAGTGGGGCGAAACAGGTGTTTTCGTCCCCGTTCCTGTTTGGGTTAACCGACACAGGAAACTATCGGGACAATAAAGTGATCTTAAAAAAGAGAGTTACAAAATGTCGAAACGTATTGCTGCAAAGCATAAGATTGACCGCCGCCTTGGCGTGAACCTTTGGGGCCGTGCAAAATCGCCGCTGAACAAGCGCGAATATGCACCGGGCATGCACGGCGCGACCCGCCGTAAAAAGCCGACCGATTACGGCACCCAGCTGTTCGCCAAACAGCAGCTTAAAGGCTATTACGGTTCCATCTCCGAGAAACAGTTCCTGCGTTACTACAAAGAAGCATCGCGTCGTCCGGGCGATACTTCCGAAACGCTGGTCGGTATTCTCGAGACCCGTCTTGATGCCGTTATCTACCGCATGAAATTCGTTCCGACCGTGTTCGCAGCGCGTCAGTTCGTTAACCACGGCCACATTCTTGTCAATGGCAAGAAAGTCACCATTCCTTCTTACCTCGTTAAAGAAGGCGACGTTGTTGAAGTCAAACCGGCTTCGCGCGAAATCCCGATGGTTATGGAAGCTGCCAACCTGAACGAACGCGACGTTCCGGAATATCTCGACGTTGACGCGAAGGCCTTCAAAGGCACCTTCGTTCGCGTTCCGAAATTCGCAGAAATCCCGTACCCGGTTCAGATGCAGCCGAACCTGGTCGTCGAATTCTACTCGCGTTAATCCTTATCGGATTTCGCGAAGACGAACACAAAACGCCCGCTGGAAACAGCGGGCGTTTTGCTTTGCCGGTCGATGCGAAAAAGAAACGTTCAGCCCTTTGGCGGGGTGACCTGTTCGGATGCCTGCTGGGCAGCGGCGGCAATCGCTTCTTTCTTCTGTTCCGGTGTGGCGTCGTCCGGCACATCGACCTTCACATTGCGCGAGGCCATCTGGATGCCGTTTTCCTTGAACATCGCCAGAACGCTTTGATAGACGGTTTTGCGGATGGTGAATTGTTCGCCGGGCTTGGCGGTATATTTAAGCCCGATCACCATGTTGAATTCTTCCATCCGGCGCACGCCCTGAGATTTCAGTGGCTCGATAAAGCTGTCACCGATCAGCGGGTCTTCAAGCAGTTCGGCAGACAGCCTTTTGACCAGCTTCTTGATCTTGTTGACGTCGGTTTCAAACGGCACACGGAATTCAAGTTTGACGATTACCCAGTCGCGGCTGTGATTGATGATCGATTTGATTGCGCCAAAGGGCACGGTTTGCAGGGGGCCACGATGATGGCGCAACTGCATCGACCGGATCGAGATATTTTCAACCCGTCCGCGCAGATTATCGACTTCGATATATTCGCCAAGCCGGAAGGCATCATCAAGCAGGAAGAAAACCCCCGCGACAACGTCGCGTACGAGCGCCTGACTGCCAAAGCCGATGGCAAGGCCAACAACGCCAGCACCGGCAATCAGCGGGCCGATATCAACCCCAAGGGCGGACAATGTCACCATCACCACCATGATGACGATGACGGTCAGCGCGAAGTTTTTCAAAAGCGGTAACAGGGTTTCAATCCGCGATAATCCGGTGCCGCCCCCTTCGCCGTCGCCATGTCCGCCGCCCGCGCCGCTTTGGCTCATGCGCTCGTCAAGGAACGCCTTGATCAGGGACCAGACCAGATCGGCGATCAGCAGGATCATGATGATCTCGGTCGAGGCATCAAGCGCACGCGCGATGATCCCGGCATCTTCGGCAAGCGCAAGTCGATCAAATCCCCAGATACGCCAGAAACTGGCAAGAACAAAGACGATGGCAAGTAACCGCACACCGCGTTTCAGAACCGGGGTAAAGACCGGAAGGTCCGGCTGAACCGGTTTGAATTCTTCCCCGGCTTCAATTGTCGCTGCTTCGGCGCGGGCATTGATGGCATCTGCCTCGGCCTCGGCCATTCTGGATTTTTTGCGATGCTGGCTTTCGATGATGTTGCGGAAAATTACATCAAACAGGCAGGCAATGCCAATCGCCAGCAGGCACTTCATGAAACGGTCTGCCGCCAGAATGGTCGTCGCGCCGAGTGCCATCAGATAGGCGCAAACAATGACGGGCCATAAGCGGGAAAGCGATACGGGCAGGGCAATTTTTTCAACCGTATCCGTGACCTGGTGGTTCGCGAAATAACGCGTCAGCGAAACCGTCGCGATGCAAAACGCCAGAACACTGATCACGACCGCGATATCAAAAAGAATGATGTCGCTATGGACCATTGCCGGTGACTGCCGGAAAACCCCGGCCAACGCAAAGGCAAATAACGACACGCCACTTGCGATGGTGATGGTACGTGCCAGTGTCGCTGCGGTCTGCGGATCGACATCGATCATCCGAAGGCCTTCAGCCTGCGGCGCAAACAGGAATTGCAGCACGATCATGACAAGACGCAGAGCAAAGAACGCGGCGAGCATCGACAGAAGCGCTCCCTTCATCAGGGGCGGCCAGTCAAAAATCATGAAGGCACCGATTGAGCCGATGGCAAAGACCGTCAAAGACAGTAGCGACAGGACGGATAAAAGCGCCATCTGACGCAGCCGGTCGAAGAAGCGGGTAGGGTGTTGTGCTTCAAGATAACTACAGAGCGGGGCAGCAGCCCGGCGATACAGAAATTCGACGATCAATCCTGTACCAACAAAAATCATGGTGAACAGGGCAAGGCGCATCAGCCCTCTACGGCCGATATCTGATGACAGAAAATCGCCGGTTTGTGCCATTTCATCGGGAAAGGTTTCAAGGCCGGTAATCGTATCTGCAATCTGTTCGCGGGTGCGCGCCACCCCGGCATCAAGGAAGTCGTAATAGCTGAAGGTCGTTTCAGCCGTATCGGACAAGGCATCATCGGACGGATCGGTTGTTTCCGTGGTCTGTTCTTCGTTTTGAGCGGCCATTGTAGCCAAGGCAGGCTGTGCATGTGCCCAGTCTGGCATGCCCGCCACAAGCAGCCAGAGGCCGAAACACATCAGGATTTTTGTTGTGATTTTCATAATGTCCCGCCCAACGTCCTGTTCGTAAAAACGAATTCCTTTTTGCAAGATGGTACAGCCAAACAGGGGTATCAAGGAATGGTTTTGCAGTATCGACCCATATGCACGCAGGGCTTGAGGCAATAAAAAACGCGCCGGGCATCTGCGCGGCGCGTTTTAAATCATCGGGTGTCAGACCGGTTCGGGTCTGCGCCATCCGCCTTGATCAGGCAGCGACAGCAACGCCCTTGTCTTTGAGGTGCTGGGCCAGTTCGCCCGAGGCATACATTTCACGAACGATGTCGCAACCGCCAACGAATTCGCCTTTGACGTAAAGCTGCGGAATGGTCGGCCAGTTCGAGAAGTCCTTGATGCCCTGACGGATTGCCGGGTCGACCAGAACGTTGATGTCCTTGAACGGCGCGCCGAGTTCGGCAAGCACCTGAACGACGGCGGCCGAGAAACCGCATTGCGGGAACATCGAGGTGCCCTTCATGAACAGAACGACGTCGTTATCGTTGATGTCTTTCTGAATGCGATCAAAAACCGGATTGTCGGTCATGTTGGTTGTCCTTGGCTGCAAAGGCGGCGATCTCTCTGCCGCGATATTTCAGGTTATGGTTTTATGGGCGAAGATATGGCTGGAAGGGGCGGTTCTGTCAACTCTTGCGGCGTAATTGCCGTGCAGTCCGCAAATTATCCCAGGTGAAAATGCCAAGTCCGATCCAGACCAGCGCGTAAGTTATCATATGCGCCTGGGTAAAAGTTTCGCCGAGCAAGAGAACCGCAACAAAGAACTGGATCGTCGGATTCAGATACTGCATCAGGCCAAGCGCGGAAAATTTCATGTTCCGGGCGGCAAAGGCAAACAGCACCAACGGAATGGTTGTGACAGCACCCAGCGACACCAGCAGGGCATCATGGCCAATCCCCATATTGGTGAAGGCCATGGTGCCCGATGCATTCAGCCAGACCAGATAGCCAAATGCCATCGGCGACAGCAGCAGACATTCGACAAACAGACCGGCAATCGGATCGGCTGGAACAAATTTCCGGATGACGCCATAAAAGCCGAACAGCAACGACAGGCTAAGCGCAATCCACGGCAGTGATCCGAAAAACACCAGAAGGTTCAGAACCCCGGCAAAGCAGATCAGTACCGAGACGATCTGAATGCGATTAAGCTTCTCGCCAAAGAAGATGCGACCAAGGATCAGCATGATCAGCGGCATGATGTAATAGCCAAGGCTGGCTTCAAGCGCATGTCCGATATGGACCGACCAGATATAGATCACCCAGTTCCCGGCGATCAGCAGGCTGCTTATGAATAACAGTCCCATGGTGCGCTTGGACGACAGCAGGTCCCACAATCGCGCACGACGTTTCAGGACAAAAACCAGTGTCAATGTCAGGATCGCCGACCATAGGATGCGATGGGCGAGAATTTCAAACGGGCTCGCGAAATCGATGATTTTGAAATAGAAGCCCAGAAAGCCCCAGATGACAAAGGCACCAAGCCCCGCCAGCGGTCCGGCACCGATCAAAGCTGGTTTTTGGGATGAGGACATCGTTATTGAACCATGGTCATTTTGTGGGGCCAAACGGCAGGTGCCCGATGGGCAGAACGATATTCAAGCCTGAACCGGAGCGGAAGCCCGGATATTGATCCGGGTTCGAATACGGGTAGTCATTCTGGTCTAGGTCGGGAATTATCAAGGGCACCGAAGCTGATCGGTGCCCGTAATTTTCTGGCCGCTTTGCAAGGATGGTGGCAAACGCAAGGCGGCCCCGTGCGTGCGGCCGGAACTTATTCCGGTGCGGAAGTCTGAAGCGCAAGGGCGTGCAGGTCACCGCCCATTTTGCCTTTGAGGGCCGAATAGATCATCTGGTGCTGCATCACGCGGGTTTTACCGCGGAAGGACTCGGACACAACGATTGCCGCATAATGATCGCCATCACCGCGAAGGTCCTCGATGCGGACCTGTGCATCGGGAAGGGCTTCCTTGATCATCGTTTCGATTTCGTGGGCTTCCATGGCCATGGCGCTAATTCCTTATAATTGGTCGAATACCCTTGCGCCCTGTTTGGCGCATTCATCCGGGTGCCCGGCGATATTTGTTAATTCTGGTATATGTTGTCCCTGTAGGGGCTGTCAATTTCTGCAAGCGGTAATGCGCTTCGCGCGGTCAAAGATATGGTGGTGCTTGTGTTTTGCGGCACATTGCGCTACGAAATGCGCGGTTGCACACACCGGCCGTTCGCGGGGCTTTGGCTCATGGTAAAGTGATGCAGACGATTTTATCGGTTCCCCGTCTTCTTGTGACGTCGGACCGGCAATGCGGACACCCGGCCTCCTGTCAGGAGACGAAAATGACCCAACCCGTTCATAACCCGCCCGAAAAGTCTGAACATACACCGGTCGAGCTTGCCGATTTTGCGAAAATCGCATCGGGCGATCCGGCGGAAATACTTAAGCAGCAGGCAAAGCGCCTGCGCAAGGCACTGGCCAGCCGCAAGATGACGGTTTCCCACACCGGAAGCCTGGAGCTTCTGGCGCAAAGCCACGGATTTCGTGACTGGAACACCGCGATTGCCATGACGCGCAAACGCGAACCGGTCCGGATTGCCGATCTTGGTATCGGCAAACGCTTTGCCGGGTCCTATCTCGGCCATGCGGTGTGCGGCCAAATCCGCGGTGTCACCAGAACCCCGGTTGGCGGTGTTTACCGGATCGAGGTTCATCTGGATCAGCCTGTTGATGTCGTGACGTCGGAACGTTTCAGTGCTTTGCGACAGCGCATCGCGTCACGGATCAACGAGGATTGTGAACCCGTGCTTGCCAATGGCACGCGCGGCCCCGGTCTTTCGGTTGATCTGCTGCTGTGACTTTGACGCAGCTTGTTGCTGACATAAATAATGAAACCCTCCGGCAGCTTCCCAAAGTTGCCGGAGCCTACATTCTCGTGATTGATCTTTCTGCTGATCTGGTTTTACGGAACAAACGCTTCGCCGGGGCCATCCTGCGCCGGGGCACTTATCTTTATTGCGGTTCTGCCAACGGATCGGGTGGCATTGCGGCCCGTGTCAAACGTCATTGCCGGACGGAGAAAAAACAGCATTGGCATGTCGATGAACTGACCAACGGCACCGGGCACGTGGTTGCGATGCTTGTCATGCCCGATGGGTGTGAATGCGATTTGCGTGCTGCTTTGGGTATGGTGCCGGGCATTTCCATTCCGATTGCCGGGTTTGGCAGTTCGGATTGCGCGCGTTGCCCTGCTCATCTGCTGGCGGCGGAAAGCCATGCCGTCGCGATGACGGCAATCGAGCAGGTCCGAAAGGCGTTCACCTAGTCCTTGCGGTTGCCTGCCGTGCCGTCAATCAGCGGACGGAAGCCCGATGCAACAATCTTTGGGCCGATCCTGCGCATAAGGGTATTGCGCAACCAGACACCGGTCTTGCCGCGGATTTTGGCGAAACCCATGCGTTGCAGGGATTGTTGCTGGACCCAGTGTGCTTCGGGCAGTCGGGCGGCCTGCCAGTCGGCAAGCGCGGTTGTGATATCGGATTGCGCGCGAAAGGCATTGGCCAGTGCCAAGCTATCCTTGATCGATTGCGGTGCCCCCTGTGCCATGGTCGGAAGGGTGCCATGTGCCGCATCCCCGATCAGGGCCACACGCCCCGCAACCCATTCGGGCATGACCATTTGCTGAAGACGGCCTTCGTGAATGGTGGTGTCCGTTCCGATTGTGCCGAGCATATCGCGCACTGGACCATCAAACCGGGCAAAATGCGCGGCAAGTTCGCTTGTCGGCAAGTCGTGTATTCTTTCGCCCGGATCATAGGTGCTGGCATAGATATAAAACCGGCTATCACCCACCGGCATCACCAGAATAACCTGCCCGTGACCGATGATGAATTTGGGCGCTGTCAGGCCGAAGGGATAATCCGTGATCCAGCGCCAGCAGATATAACCGGTCGGCTGCGGGACATGTTCCGGGCCAAAAACCAGGCGTCGAACGGCTGAATTGATCCCGTCCGCACCGATCACAAGATCAAAGCTGCCGGTCGTGCCGTCAGTAAAACGAACCTGTGCCTGATCGGGTGCGTTACTGATGTCGGATACGGAAAGACCAAACCGGATGGTCGGTGTTGTCAGTCTGGCGCACAGGATTTCGTGAAAGTCGCTGCGGGTCAGGGCCTGAAATGTCGGCCAGCCGAGCTGTTTGGTTTCAAGTGCAAACAGTTTCCGGTCACGATGATCGAAATAATCCAGTCGTGGAAAGGCACAGGATTTGTCGGCAACATCCTGATCAATGCCAAGGTCCCGAAGGGCCGTCACCGCATTGCCGGGCAGGTGCAACCCCGCCCCGGTGGGTTTCCAGCCATCAAGGGTTTCGGCAATCGTAATGTCATGTCCGTCGCCTTGCAGGGCAATGGCCGCAGACAAACCGGCGATGCCGCCGCCGACAATCAGAATGTTCATTTTATGCCTGTAACTGGAATGGGGTGATGTTCGGATCAGCCGCCCGTCATGCTCATATGGCGACCGACTGCGGGTTTCTGGCCCTTGCGGTCGATGACGAAATCATGGCCCTTGGGTTTCAGTAGCATGGCTTCGTCAAGTAGACGGTCAAGGGTTTCGGGCGCGCCCGAGCGGAGGGCCGCGCGCAGATCAACGTGGTCTTCCTGACCAAGGCACATGTAAAGCGTACCGGTACAGGTCACGCGCACGCGGTTGCAGCCCTCACAGAAATTATGGGTAAGCGGTGTTATGAAACCAAGACGCCCGCCGGTTTCGGCCACCGTGACATAGCGCGCCGGGCCGGGGGTGACATATTCGGACGGGATCAGAGTATATTCCTGTTCCAGCCGTTCACGAACGGCGGTCAGCGGCAGATATTGATCTGTGCGATCCCCGTCAATATCGCCAAGCGGCATGGTTTCAATCAGGCAAAGATCAAAGCCTTCCTTGCCGCACCAGGCGACAAGACGGGAAATTTCGTCTTCGTTGAAATTGCGAAGGGCGACCGTGTTGATCTTGATCTTGAGCCCCGCCTGTTTGGCAGCTTCAAGCCCGCTTAGCACCTGTTCAAGGCGGCCACGGCGGGTGATTTCGGCGAATTTCTGATGATCAAGACTATCAAGCGAGATGTTGAGTCGTTTGACGCCAAGACGTGCCAGATCATCGGCGTAGGTCGCAAGCTGGCTGCCATTGGTCGTCATGGTCAGTTCGTCAAGCGCACCGGATTCAAGATGACGCGACAAATCCCTGATCAGGTCCATGATGCCACGGCGCACCAGTGGCTCGCCCCCGGTCAAGCGCAGTTTGCGTACACCGCGCGCAATGAAGGCCGAACAGAGCTGATCGAGTTCTTCAAGTGTCAGGACTTCGGACTTTGGCAGAAAGATCATGCTTTCGGCCATGCAATAGGTGCAGCGGAAGTCACAGCGATCCGTCACCGATACCCGAAGGTACGATACATGGCGGCCATATTTGTCAATCAGCGGTCTGGTCATGGCGGCGGCGCTTGTTTCTGTTTATTGGTCTGGAAACGCTATGTAGTGCGCAAGTTCGACTTTGGCACAGGGGGGATTGATTTGGCCACCCCGATTTGTGATGAAATCATCACCTTTCCGTCAGATGACATCAGAAAAACCGCGGGAAATATCCGCCGCGGTGTTTCTATCTGTCAGGAAATTCAGGCATTATCGAATGCCTATTCCCAGTTTTCGGCTTCGCGGATGTGGAGGGTCGCGACGTCGCGATCAAGCGATGCCATGACATTGCGTAGCGTCTCGACATTCTCGCTGCCAAGCTTGGCAACCAGTTCGGCCGAACGTTCCGGCTTGGACAGGGCGGAACGTACATCGCGGAACAGGGCGCGCAGCAATCGTACACAATGTTCCTCGGTAAAGGTCCATGCATGATCGCCATGTGGCATGTTGTCATTGACCAACTGGATCATCCAGTTTTTACGCCGCTCGTAATCCTTGAAATGCAGGGCCATGCGCGAGAAGACCAGATTAAGCCGGTTGGCGACCTGAGGCTCTTCGGCAAGGTGATCCCAGTAATCTGTCGGATCACGCAATTCATCTTCTTCGTCGGCATGCTGTTCAATGATGGTCTGTATTTCGCCATCGATTTCCTGCAGCATATCCATGCCAACCATCATGCGGATGACCTTGAAGAAGGGTTGCAGGATTTCGCGCGACAGTGCCCCATGTTCCAGATCGCCCGCTTCGCGGCCTTCAAGCTGATGGGCAAAACGGCTGACCAGAAGGCGGCCCAGCGGATCGTGGCGGACAGCGACATTCTGGCGGGTCTTGACGGTATCAAGATCGGCTTCAAGCGTCATCCATGCCGCGTCAAACAGCTTGTTCTGCCCGCGCAAGGTTTCCAGCGCGCTTGAAATCTGTTCGGCGCTGATGGTGCCGCCATGCGCCTTGGCCTGTTCGATGAGGCCAGCGGCAAATTGTTCGAGTACGGCGAATGCGGCGGAGTGGTGACGCTGTTTGAAGCTGTCCCGCGGTGCTTTGACGATTGCAATCATTTACCCGTTCCGACCTTGTTATCATTTAAATCAGATCACCGGATTGGTTCGCCCGGTAGCCGATGGATGCGATCTTGCGTATCAAATTCCGTCAAGACGCCGAATTATTCAATCTTTTCACTTCAGCAAGTTCCGTGCCATCGCAGGCGGTTATTCATAGCCGACGGCAGCCTCGACAATTTCAAGCACGACATGACGTGGGCGGATGATCTGGCGTCCGGCTTCTTCGAAATTTACGGCGATCCTGTCGCCGTCTACCGCCTGAATGCGACCAAGGCCCCAGTCGGGCTGACCAGGATGGCGGACAATGGTGCCAGGTGTGAGCAGAAAATCCATGATCAAGCTCTTTTGTCTGATGTTGGTCTTTTTAATATAGTCAGGCAATAGGCCCGGAACAAATAATGCGCAATGATGACAGTCACATCTTTTGAGGCCCGTCGATGATGGGCAAAATTTGCCGATCTGCAAATGCGGCAAAAATCCGCAGATTAAAGAAGGTTTTAACACATCAGGCTGCAATCTGGGCGCGGTTTACACCGACCGTGATCCGATCATGTCCCAAATATCGACCGGGCGGCCAGATGTGAGCCACGTATTGTTTTGGGGAAGCAGTGCGGACCTGTTGAACAGAATTCTTGGAGATACCCGTTACATGGAACAGGACAGAGCAGTGGAACTGATCCTGATCGAGCTGATCAGCTCGCGCATTTGCCACGACCTTGTCGGGCCTGTGGGGGCTGTGAATGCCGGTGCCGAACTGATGGGGGAGGCCGGTGTTGCCGATGACGAGGCACTTGCGCTGATGCGCAAAAGCGGGCTTGAGGCCGCGCGCCGGTTGCAATTGTTCCGTCTGGCATTCGGGCGCGCAGGCAACAGCGTTGACACAAAATCGATGCGCGATGCGGTTGCCCAGAGTTTCGAGGCCGAAGGCAAGGTGACCCTTCTGTGGGATCAAACTGGAATTGGAATTGATCCAGCTCATGGAAGGCTAGTGCTCAATATGGTGATGTTGGCCCGTGAAGCTTTGCCGTTTGGTGGGGATATTGTTGTTACATGCGAATCCGGGGGGCGGATTTCGGTCAATGCAACTGGAAAACGTGCCGCGTTTCGCCCCGATGTGGAAAATGTCATGAAAAATGAAGTGGCCCCGGAACAGCTTGATCCCCGGACCGTACATGGCTTTTTCCTGCGAAATCTTGCGCATCGGACCGGTGGTGTGCTTTCGGTCTTGCAAGAGGACGGAAATGTTGCATTGATCTATGATTAAAAAAAACACATGCGGGTCTGGTAATACGGTGTGCTAGGTTCTACGTAAGTAACGGATTGAACGTGTGTTTCGCGCAGTGGTCGTGGGGATGGGCGTTCCGGTTCCGGCAAACAGTATGATTGTCGGAGATGTGGAGGGGGTTTATGGACGATCTTTTAAGTGAATTTCTGACAGAGACTTCGGAGAGCCTTTCGACGCTTGACGTCGAGCTGGTCAAACTGGAGCAGAATCCGAACGATCCGGATATTCTGTCGAATATTTTCCGCCTGGTGCATACCATCAAGGGGACATGCGGATTTCTTGGTTTGCCGCGACTGGAAGCAGTTGCGCATGCCGGTGAAAACGTGCTTGGCAAGATCCGTGATGGCGAACTGGTTGTAACACCGGATGCGGTGACGCTTGTTCTTGAATCCATTGATACGATCAAATATCTGCTGAGCGAGCTTGAGCAGAATGAAACCGAACCGGATGGCAATGATGCCGATCTGATCGCGCGTCTTAACCATTTTGCCGATACCGGTACGATTATGGGCGGAAGCGCCGCACCGGCAGCCGCCGCCCCGGTCGAGGAAGAAGTCGCCGAAGAAGTGCCGATGACCGATGATGAGCGGTTGCAGGCAATTTTCGATGCAACCGAAGTCGACCCGGATATTCAGGAGCCGGAACCTGCTCCTGCGCCCGAGAAACCCGCACCGGCAGCCGCCCCGCCCGCAGCAGCAAAGTCGCAGGCAGTTGCCCCGGCCAAGGCCGCTGCGTCCGAGGGGCCAAAGGCCGAAGCGCAGCGTGTCGAGGCGAAGGAAAGCTCTGTCGCGGCTCAGACGATCCGTGTGAACGTCGAGCTGCTTGAAAACCTTATGACCCTGGTTTCCGAGCTTGTTCTGACCCGTAACCAGCTGTTGCAGATGGTTCGCGGCAAGGATGACAGCGAATTTACAGTTCCCTTGCAGCGCCTGTCGCACATCACTACCGACCTTCAGGAAGGTGTGATGAAAACGCGTATGCAGCCGATTGGCAACGCTTGGGCGAAACTACCGCGTATTGTTCGCGACCTTGCGCTTGAGATGAACAAGAAAATCGATCTGCAGATGATCGGTGCCGATACGGAACTTGACCGTCAGGTGCTTGAACTCATCAAGGATCCGCTGACCCACATGGTCCGTAACTCTGCCGACCATGGTCTTGAAGATATTCCGGGGCGTCGTGAAGCTGGCAAGCCGGAAACCGGTACGGTTACGCTGAATGCCTATCACGAAGGCGGTCACATCATCATCGAGATTTCCGACGATGGTCGCGGTCTCAATATCGAACGGATCAAGGCCAAGGCGATTGCCAATGGTCTTGCAACCGAAAGCGATCTTGACGGCATGGCGGATTCGCAAATCCACCAGTTCATCTTCAAGGCCGGTTTCTCGACCGCCGAAAAGGTGACCTCGGTTTCGGGGCGTGGTGTCGGCATGGACGTGGTCCGTACCAACATCGAAAAAATCGGTGGTACGGTTGAACTGAAATCGGTCGAAGGCCGTGGTTCGACCTTTATCATCAAAATCCCGCTCACCCTTGCCATCGTTTCGGCACTGATCGTTGAAAGTGGCGGCGAACGTTTCGCCATTCCGCAGATCAGCGTTCTGGAATTGGTCCGGGCTTCAAGCAATTCCGATCATTCGATCGAACGCATCCACGATACGCCTGTCCTGCGTCTGCGCAACCGTCTGCTGCCGCTTGTCACGCTCAAGAAAATTCTTGGTCTTGATGACGGCGAAACAACGGTCGATGACGTGGATGAAGAAGCCTTCATCGTCGTCACCCAGGTTGGGACCTACTCCTTCGGTATCATCGTTGACCGCGTGTTCGACACCGAGGAAATCGTGGTTAAACCGGTCGCACCGATCCTGCGTGACCTGTCTCTGTTCTCGGGGAACACCATCCTTGGCGACGGTAGCGTGATCATGATCCTGGATCCGAACGGCATTGCGACCCGCACCGGCGAAATCACCGTTGGTGGTTCGCAGGGTGTCGAAAGCAAGGCGCGCTCCGATACCGGTGATCGCGAAACGACATCCATGCTGGTCTTCCGGGCTGGCGGTGCAGAAGTTCGTGCCGTGCCGCTGGCACTGGTTGCCCGCCTCGAAGAAATCGATGTCGAAAACATCGAATATTCGAACGGTCGTCCGCTGGTTCAGTATCGTGGCAAGCTGATGCCGCTGGTCTTCATTGATGGTTCCTATCAGATGAAAGGCGAAGGCCGTCAGCCGACCCTGGTCTTCCAGGATCGCGAACGGACCATGGGCCTTGTGGTTGACGAAATTGTCGATATCGTCGATGACGTCCTTAATGTCGAACTGACAGCCGATCAGGATGGTTTGGTCGGGTCTGCGGTGATCGACGGCAAGGCAACCGATCTGATTGATGCCGGCTACTATCTTGAACTGGCGTTCTCGGACTGGTTTGGTCATGAGGATACCGGCGGCGAGAAAAAGCGTGTGCTTCTGGTCGATGACAGCCCGTTCTTCCGTAACCTTCTCACACCGATGCTGTCGGTGTCCGGTTTCCGTGTCATTGCGGTCGAGAATGCCGAGCAGGCGCTTGATCTTAAAAATCGCGGTGAAATGTTCGACGCGATCATCAGTGATATCGAAATGCCGGGCATGAACGGCTTCGAATTTGCCGAAAGCCTGCAGAATGATGAACATTGGGGTGATACCCCGATCATCGCGCTGTCCTCGCACACCAGCGAGGAAGACTTCGAACGGGGTCGTCAGGTTGGCTTTAGCGACTATGTTGCGAAATTCGATCGAGATGCGCTGGTATCAACGCTGATCCAGACGCTGAGCGCAGTGTAAATCGGGGAAAAGTCCAATGAGCGATAAAAAGGCACTCGTCCCGAGCAAAGAACAGAGCACGGCCCTTGACCTTGGCGGGGCGACGAAGGATTTCGTTACCGCCTATATCGGCAAGCAGTTGTTCGGTATTCCGGTTCTGACGGTTCAGGATGTTCTTGGTCCGCAGCGCATCACGCGCATTCCGCTGGCTCCGCCCGAAGTGGCAGGGTCGCTGAACCTGCGTGGGCGCATTGTTACGGCGATTGATGTTCGCAAACGTCTAGGGCTTCGTGAACGCGAAGACGACGTGCCGGGCATGAGCATAGTGGTCGATCAGGGTGGTGAACTATACAGCCTGATGGTCGATCAGGTCGGAGAAGTTCTGAGCGTTCCGCAAAAAGCGTTCGAGCAGAACCCTGCAACGCTCGATCCGCGCTGGCGCGAATTTTCCGATGGCATTTTCCGGCTCGACAAGAAGCTTCTTGTCATTCTGGATGTGACCCGTCTGCTTGATTTCACGGTTTCTGTGAAACAGGCTGGCTAGCTATGTTAGTCTGTACCGGGTGCAAAATGCATCCGGTACAATGCCGGTTTTGGCTTAACGATCTAATTTGCGAGAAGGAAGTCGATGAAGAGTTGTCTCGTCGTCGATGATTCGAAAGTCATCAGAATGGTGGCACGCCGTATCCTGGAAGAAATAGGATTTGCGGTCATTGAGGCTGTGGATGGGCAGGAGGCAATTGATCGATGCCTTGAAGCCATGCCAGATGCGGTGTTGCTTGATTGGAACATGCCGGTGAAAAGCGGGATTGATTTCCTGCGGGAACTGCGCGCAGCCCCTGGTGGTGATGAGCCCGTTGTCGTGTTCTGCACTACAGAAAACGATCTCGAGCATATCCAAGAGGCCATCACGGCCGGTGCGAACGAGTACATCATGAAACCGTTCGACAGCGAGATCATCCAGGCAAAATTTGAGCAGGTGGGTCTGATTTAAGGTTCCTGTCAGCGTCGCTGTGCATTTGCCTTGGTTTTTGGTCCGGTTGCTCTAACGGGAACGTCGGTACGTGGAAGACACGCCAATTCATCCACCCTATAAAGTCCTGATTGTCGACGATTCCGCAATCGTGCGTGGTCTGGTAACCCGCATGTTGCAGGAAGACGACGATATCGAGGTCGTCGGTTCTGTTGCCAATGGCGAAGACGCGCTTGGAGTCATGCGTCAGGAGATTGGTATCGAAGCGGTCGTTCTCGACATTGAAATGCCCGTCATGGATGGTCTGACGGCATTGCCCAAGCTGCTTGAAATCGATCCGACGGTTCGCGTGATCATGGCATCGACCCTGACCAAGCGAAACGCCGATATCAGTTTTCAGGCCATGACATTGGGGGCTGTCGACTACATTCCCAAACCGTCCTCGGCCAAGGACCTTAATGTTGGCGAAGGCTTCCGGGCCGAGTTGCTCGACAAGGTCAAGGCCTGGGCTGAACAGCGTCGCAAGATGCTGGGGGCGGATCAGGCACGGCTTGAAGAAATCCATGAAGAACAGGTCGTCGTTGACGATGCTGATACCGCCGAACGGCATGAAGAGTTGCCGGAATCTGCTGCACCGGAAGATGACACCTCCGCAACAGAAAAGCCCGCTGGCGATGCTCCGGCACCGTTCCGGGCCGAACTGTCGGCGGAGCATCAGATATTGCAAAAGCCCGGCCGGGTTCAGCGCAAACGGTTCACCGCTGAACTGCGTCCGCGTCCGACGCACCAGCCCGGTCGTCTTGGCCCGATGTCGACCCGCCCGATGCCTCAGCCCCAACATCCTCAGCACGTGCAGCCGGTATCCCCGGCACAGGGGCAGGGCAAAGAAGGCGGGGCCACGACCATTAACCGTGATGCGGCTAAACAACCAACCAACATGCCTGCGCGCGATCCGGGTCGTCTGATCCGCGAGGCGGCAATTGCAGCCGGTGATGCCAAGGCGACAGGCGCGAATGTCAAACCGTCAACCCGCCAGACATCGGGCGGTGCTGTCGGTGGTGGGGCAGTGGCGCGAAATGCGCCGGTCAAACAGGCACCACAACGTGCCGCCCCGGCCGCACGCAGCCCAGCCGCGGCGGTAGCGCGCGCCAAGGCGCCGACCGGTGCCGCTGCACCGGCGCCGGCAAAACGGGTGATCACGGGCGGACAGATCAGTCTGCTTCCCGAAAAACGGCTTAATGTCGAAGCGATTGCCATCGGAAGTTCGACCGGTGGTCCGCAGGCCCTGTTCGAGGTTCTGCGTGGTCTTGCCGGAGTGCGTCAGCCGATTTTCATTACCCAGCATATGCCTGCGACTTTTACCACGATCCTTGCCGAACACATCACCCGCCTGACCGGGCTTAAATGTCAGGAAGGCCAGACGGGCATGCAAATTCAGGGCGGACAGGTTTACCTTGCCCCCGGTGATTACCACATGGTGATAGAGGGCCGTGGCAACAGCAGGAAAATTGTTCTGAACCAGAACCCGCCAGAAAACTTCTGTCGTCCGTCGGTTGATCCGATGCTCCGCAGCCTTGTGGAAAGCTACGGTGGTAATATACTCACGGCTATCCTTACAGGTATGGGGCAGGATGGTATGCTGGGCGGGCGTGCTGTCGTGGGTGCTGGGGGGATGGTTGTTGCACAGGACGAGCAGACAAGCGTTGTATGGGGAATGCCCGGTGCCGCGGCACATGCAGGCATTTGTTCGGCGGTTCTCCCCGTGGGTGGCATCGCGGCCTATATCAAAAAATTTGCAGGGGGTCGTTAAGCCGAGATGATGAGGCCGGAAGACTTCGATTTCGTCAGCAGACTTATAAAGTCAAAATCCGGGCTCGTTCTGAGTCAGGACAAGACATATCTGCTCGAAAGCCGGCTGATGCCGATTGCACGCAAGCGCGGGCTTAAGGACCTGACCGAGCTGATCGCGGCATTGCGCGGCGGTGACCGCGTGCTTGTCGAGGAAGTCGTCGATGCGATGACAACCAATGAAAGTTTCTTCTTCCGCGATACCAAGCCGTTTGACCAGTTCCGGCATGTCGTTCTGCCGCACATGATCAAGGAGCGCGCGTCAAAGCGCCATCTGCGCATCTGGTGTGCGGCGGCGTCTTCGGGGCAGGAACCCTATTCGCTGGCGATGATCCTTGAAGATTTCAAATCCCAGCTTTCCGGCTGGCGGGTTGAAATTATCGGAACCGATATTTCGCGCGAAATCCTGACCAAGGCGCGTGCTGGTTTGTATTCCCAGTTTGAAGTTCAAAGGGGACTTCCGATCCAGCTTCTGGTCAAATATTTCCAGAAGAAAGAAGACCAGTGGCAAATCTCGCAGGAAATCCGCTCCAAGGTTCAATACAAGGAATTCAACCTGCTTGAGGATTTCCGGCCGCTGGGTCAGTTCGATATCGTCTATTGCCGCAACGTTCTGATTTATTTTGATCAGCCAACCAAGACAGATGTGCTGGCGCGTATATCGGCATTGATGCCCGATGATGGCTTCCTGTTCCTTGGCGGGGCGGAAACGGTTCTTGGGATTTCCGACAAGTTCAAACCGCTTGCGCGTCAACGCGGCATCTATCAGTTGAATCGTCCGGGGGCACCGGATGTCGATGTTTCAGCGCTTGAGAAAATTCAGGCGGGTGCCAGTGCGGCGGCTGGGGCGGCGAGTGGTACCGCTACAGGCGGTGTTGCGTTTCCCAAGCCGAAACATATGCAAACTGCCACTGGTGGTACGACCGCCAGTGCAGGTGCCGGAGCCACAGCCCCGCCACGTCCCGGGCTTTCGACCGGAACCACGGCACGCCCCACGACCCCAACGGGCACCGGCACAGCAACCCGTCCGTCAACAACGGGAACAACCGGGACTACCGGCAGCACATATTCACGTCCTTCAACCGGCACTACCGGGACGGCGGGATCGACATATCGCCGTCCACTGGGCACAACAGGCACCGCCGGTTCAAGCGGCACGGGCAGCACTCCGCCCGCAAGGCCGTCAACCGGAACCGGCAGCACGGGCAGCGGAACAACCCGCCCGTCCACGACCTTTGATCGGTCGCGCTTTGGCAAGCCGGAAGACAAGAAATAGAAATCAGGATGGTTGCCGTGTAACGCGCACCCGCCAAAAGCAAAACGCCCCGACGATCCATCGGGGCGTTTTTGACTTCGTGCGCAGCGGAACGCGATAAAGTTCGTTGCGTTCAGGCGGCAGCACTACTGTTTACATCCGGATCGCGCAGGACATAGCCCCGGCCCCAGACTGTATGGATGTAGTTGTCACCCTTGGTGGCTGACTGGATTTTCTTGCGCAGCTTGCACACGAAAACGTCTATGATCTTGAGCTCCGGCTCGTCCATACCACCATAGAGATGGTTCAGGAACATTTCCTTGGTCAATGTCGTGCCCTTGCGCAGCGACAGCAATTCAAGGATGCCATATTCCTTGCCGGTCAGATGCAGCGGCGATCCATCAACATCAACCGTGCGTGCATCAAGGTTCACATTCAGTCTGCCGGTGGCAATCATCGATTGTGCGTGGCCGCGCGACCGGCGAACGATCGCCTGAATGCGTGCCAGCAGTTCAACCTTGTCAAACGGCTTGGTCAGATAGTCATCCGCGCCAAAACCAAGGCCTTTGACCTTGTCTTCGGTTTCGGTCAACCCCGACAGGATAAGCACCGGGGTTTCAACGCGTGCGTCGCGCAAACGTCTGAGAACTTCATAGCCGTCGATGTCCGGCAGCATGAGATCCAGAAGAATAATATCGTAGTCATACAATTTACCGATCTCGAGGCCATCTTCCCCAAGATCCGTGGTGTCGACAACCATGCCCTCCGATTTCAGCATCAACTCGATGCTGTCAGCAGTGGCGTTGTCATCTTCGACAAGCAGCACCCGCATGTTCCGCTCCGTTACCGTGTTCCGCAAAAAATCCGTGTTAATCCGGCTAATTTCGACAAGCGCCCCAACGATTGCCGTGTGGAATTTTATTCCATTCCGTTAACGATACGTTGCTTTGCGACTCGTGGCAAGCAGGCGAGTCGCATGTTGTTAACTTTTTTTCATCGATAAAGGCAGATGGTGCGGGGAATGTGAAGTTTCCCAACGGTTTGCGCCGTTAACGACCATGATTGCCGATACCGGATTTTTAATGACAATTCCGCATATACGGGTTTTTAATACCGTTTATGCCACTTATATCTGGTGCGACGCGGTCGAATTTGCCACCCTTTGACATGGGACTGCGATAAAATTCCCGATCGCATCACATATCGGAACCCATCAAACAGAAAAGCGCAAACGTGTTCCAGATTGGCCGAAATATTGTCGCCGAACTTCGCCGCATTCCAGATTACCGGACTGTCGGGCGGGTAACGGCTGTTCTTGGCCTGCTGGTTGAAATTGGCGGGGTCGAAGGGGCGCTTTCGGTGGGGGATCGTTGCAAGGTCAAACGTCGTGATGGTGTGGCCGTAATTTGCGAAGTCGTTGGTTTCCGGAATGAACGAGCACTTTTGATGCCGTTCGGGATGCTTGACGGCATCGGGATTGGCTGTGAAGTCGAACTGGCCGACACCCAACCGCAAGTCTATCCCGATGAAAGCTGGCTGGGGCGTGTGGTCAATGCGTTCGGCCAGCCGGTCGATGGCAAGGGCCCGCTGACCGAAGGACCGACACCATACCCGATCCGCAATGCACCGCCATCGGCCCATTCGCGCCAGCGTGTGGCGGGGAAGATTGATCTGGGTGTGCGGGCGATGAATACCTTTCTCACCTGCTGCCGGGGGCAGCGTATGGGCATCTTTGCCGGGTCCGGGGTTGGTAAATCCAGTTTGCTGTCGATGATGACCCGCCATACGACATCCGATGTTTCGGTTGTCGGCCTGATCGGTGAACGTGGCCGCGAAGCCCGCGAATTCATCGAAGACGATCTGGGCGAAGAAGGCCTTCGCAGGTCTGTTGTCGTGGTTGCCACGTCGGACGAGCCGCCATTGATGCGACGTCAGGCTGCCTATATGACCATGGCGCTGTCGGAATTCTTCCGCGATACCGGGCGTGACGTGCTGTGCATGATGGATTCTGTGACCCGTTTTGCCATGGCGCAACGCGAAATCAGCCTTTCGGTCGGCGAACCACCCGCGTCAAAGGGCTATACCCCGACGGTGTTTGCCGAATTGCCGCGCCTTCTGGAACGTGCCGGGCCGGGCGGGCCGGGGCAGGGATCGGTGACCGGCCTGTTTACCGTTCTGGTCGACGGGGATGATCATAACGAACCGATTTCCGATGCGGTGCGTGGTATTCTTGATGGCCACGTCGTGCTGGACCGCGCAATCGCCGAACAGGGTCGGTATCCGGCGATCAATATCCTGCGCAGTGTTTCGCGTACCATGCCCGGATGTAATAGCGAGTATGAAAACCAGATCGTTTCGCGCGCCCGTCAGCTGCTGGCAACCTATGAAGACATGGCGGAACTGATCCGTCTGGGGGCCTATCGTCTGGGGACGGATCCCAAGGTGGACGAAGCCATTCATTACTTCCCGCTGATCGAGGAATTCCTCAAACAGCGTAAAACCGAATGTACCCGGCTGGCCGATGGTTATGCCGAATTGGCACGTCGTCTTGATCTGGCACCCGTCCAACAGGAAGTCCCGGATGCAGGTGGCCAACCGGCAGCCAACCCGCAGGGCGCAACCGTTATGGAACGCAACCGGCTTCGCCCGCAGGTCAATAGCCGTTCAACCGCGACGAATGCGGGTAATGATCTGAATGCGGCCAAACGTGCGCTTCGCCGCGATCAGCAGTAATCACATGATCATGCTGATGCCGCATCCGCCATATTTCAGGTAACTGACCGCGATGGCCAAAGATTTCAAAACACTGATCCGCATGCGCAAATGGGCGCTGGATGATAAACGCCGCGAACTTGGCGAAATGCAGGGCATACTGACCAATCTTCTGGCGGAAAAGGATGCGCTTGAAAAGGCCGTGATAGCCGAGCAGAAGGTTGCCGCCGAAAACCCCGAACTGGCCGGTTTTGCCTATGGCCCCTTTGCCAGTGCCGTCGTGTTCGAGCGCGAAGCACTGGTAAAGCGGATCGCAGAACAGGAAGCCAAAATCGACGCGTTCCGCGATGAGGTCGCGGATGCGTTCAAGGCCGTCAAGACCGCGGAAATCGCCGAACGCAACCGTGTCGAAGCAGAACGCGCCGAAGAAGATCGCAAGGAACAGGCCGAACTTGATGAAATCGGTGCACGTTCGGCAACGCGTGATGACGGTCTGATCTAAGCCTGATCAGGCTGAAATATCCACACCCGTGTCAACACCCGTCACCGCGCGAAGTTCATCTGGCATCAGGGAAAACACGGTTTTGGGTGTGCCCGCGGCCAGCCAGATTATCTTTTTCGCAAGCAGCTTTTCATCAATCAGGGTCTCGACCGGGCCGACATGTCCAAAGGGCGGAACACCGCCGATGGCGTAACCGGTATGGGTACGGACTTCGTTGGCATCTGCCTTGCGGATATCAAGGCCAAGCAGATGGGCAACCTTGGTTTCATCCACCCGGTCGGCACCGTTCATGATGATCAGTACCGGTTTGTTGCCTTCGGTCATAAAAACCAGTGATTTGCCGATATCACTGACATCGCAACCAATGGCCGCCGCGGCATCCGCGGCCGACCGTGTGCCATCAGGGAATTCGAGAACCTTGACATGGCCAAGGTGGTGATTGTTGAAGGCGTTCTGCAGGCACGAGGGCGGTGAAACCTGTTTCATTTGGTTGCTCCCAGCTCTTTGGCTTTGCGTTTACGTTTCTGATTGATCAGATTAAGCGTCTCGACACCCAGGCTGAATGCCATGGCGAAGTAAATGTAACCTTTTGGAACATGGATTTCGACACCGTCAAGCAGCAGGACAAACCCGACCAGAATCAGGAAGGCCAGCGCCAGCATTTTGACCGACGGGTGCTTTTCGACAAAATCGCTGATGGTGCCGGCTGCTGCCAGCATGACGAGAACCGACAGGACAACCGCGATCATCATGATCGAAAGATGATCAACCAGTCCAACCGCCGTAATCACGCTGTCGAGCGAGAATATCATATCAAGCAGCATGATCTGGGTGATGGTCATCGCAAAACTCGACATGATCTTGCCGGGGCCGTGTTCTTCGGGTTCGTCAATTGTATGGTGAATTTCCTTGGACGCCTTGGCGATCAGGAACAGGCCACCGATAATCAGAATAAGGTCACGTCCGCTGACTTCCTGCCCGAAGGCGGCAAACAGCGGGGCGGTCAATTCCATCACCCAGGCGATACAGGCCAGAAGCACAAGCCGCATGCCCATCGCCCCGATAAGGCCGATGCGACGAGCCGATTTCTGTTGATTTTTCGGGAGTTTGGAAACAATCACCGACAAGAAAACGATGTTATCGATGCCCAGTACGATCTCAAGCGCGGTCAAAGTAGCAAGCCCCATCCACATATGCGGATCTGTGACCCATTCAAACATGATCTTTTCGTTCCTATGTCACGGGTGCCAAAACCATCGGCAGAGATTAAGCCCAGACACCTGCCATCTAACGCAAGCGTGAATTGATTTTAGACTGCCAAGGTTGGAAAAATGATGGCAACAAAAACAGACAGGTATCGCCGATGGTGCCAGATTGCTTCAATCAGGTAGTATTGATCGGCCCTTCAGCAACAAGGATTTCCAGTATGCGCGCTTTTTTCGCCGGTCTGAGCATCGTCACCGGCCTTGTAATGGCCATGGTATCGATGCCCGCAAAAGCCGACCCGGCCCCCGATATCGGCAATTGGCAGTCGGTTCTTGATCAGGCGCGCGGCCAGACCGTGTATTTTCATGCCTGGGGTGGGGAGCCGCGCATCAATGATTATATCGCGTGGGCGGGTGCCCAGGTGCAGGAACGATACGGTGTGAATGTCGTACAGGTGAAACTTTCCGACACGGCCGATGCAGTGGCAAAGGTGTTGTCGGAAAAGACGGCTGGCGTCGATGATGGCGGGGCGGTCGATATGATCTGGCTGAATGGTGAAAACTTTGCCGCCATGAAACGCAATGACCTTCTGTTTGGGCCGTGGGCCGAACAGACGCCGAATTTTGCCTATGTCGATGTCGAAGGCAAGCCAACCGTAATCAACGATTTCACGGTGCCGACTATGGGCCTTGAAGCACCGTGGGGTATGGCGCAGGTCAGTTTCTATTACGACACCGCACGCCTTGATAGCGTACCGAAGTCAGCCCAAGCCTTGCTGGAATGGCTGGTGAAGCATCCGGGGCGGTTTACCTATCCGCAGCCGCCGAATTATATGGGCTCGACCTTTCTGAAACAAATCCTGACCGAGCTGGTTGAGGATCCGAAAGTTCTGCAACAGCCCGCCAATGAAACGGACGCCAAAAAGGTTCTGGCACCTCTTTGGGGATATCTCGAAGACTTGCAACCGCTATTGTGGCGCAACGGGCAGGCCTATCCACAAAATGGTGCCTCGCTACGCACGATGATGGCCGATAACCAGATCGACATCGCGTTTTCGTTTAGCTCGGGCGAAGTCTCATCGGCAATCGAAGCAATGGAGCTGCCCGATACAGTCCGATCCTATGTGTTTGACAAGGGTACGCTTGGCAACACCAACTTCGTTGCCATCCCCTATAACGCATCGGCCAAGGCCGGGGCGGTCGTGCTGGCCGATTTCCTGATGTCACCCGAAGCCCAGCTGCGCAAACAGGACCCGCAATACTGGGGAGCCGATACGGTACTTGCGATGGATAAATTGCCAGAAGACATGCAAAAGGCCTTTGCCGATCTGGATCTTGGCATTGCGTCTCTGTCGCCTTCCGAACGTGGCACGGTTCTGCCGGAACCGCATCCAAGCTGGATGGAACTGGTTGAAACAGAATGGCAGAAGCGCTACGGCGTGGTGCAATAAGCCCAAATGCTCCGGCTTTTCCCGGCTTTTACCCTTATCCTGATGATCGGCCCGGTTTGTGCCGGGCTGATCGGGACGATGTTACCGGCATTCGGGTATCTTCCGGCGCTTGGCGGCGATGTAATATCGATTGATCCTTGGCAGGATTTGATCAATCAGCCAGGGCTTGGCATTTCGATCCGGTTGTCATTGATCAATGGTTTGATCGCAACACTGATCTCGTTTCTGGTTGTCATACTGTTTTGCGCCGCATGGCAGGGAACGCGGATTTTTGGTGTGATGCAGCGATTGCTGTCCCCGATCCTCTCAGTGCCACATGCAGCCGCGGCCTTTGGACTGGCTTTTCTGATTGCACCAACCGGCTGGATCGTTCGGGCGGTCGCGCCGCTTGCCGGATGGGAACGTCCACCCGATATTGTGACCTTGCAGGACCCGTTGGGGATTGCCCTGATTGCCGGGCTGGTTGCCAAGGAAATTCCGTTTTTATTGTTGATGACGCTGGCGGCCTTGCCGCAGGCAGATGCCGACCGGACGCGCCAGGTGGCCTTGACACTTGGATATGGTCGCGTGGTTGGCTGGCTTAAAGCCGTTCTGCCACGGGTCTATCCACAAATCCGTTTGCCGATATTGGCGGTGCTGGCCTATTCGACCTCGGTCGTTGACGTCGCGATGATCCTTGGCCCAACAACACCCGCACCGCTGGCGGTGCGTATTCTTGGTTGGCTATCCGATCCGGACCTGTCGCGGCGTTTTCTGGCCTCCGCCGGGGCCATGTTGCAATTTGTCCTTGTAATGATCGCGATGGCGATCTGGTGGGGTGGGGAAAAGCTTGTGGCGTGGTGGGGGCGTGTATGGGCCGAAGGCGGCATGCGCGGGCGACGCGATGATACCGTTCGAAGCTTTGCCGCCGTGACGGCAATCCTCTCGTCGGCTGCGGTGTTTCTGGGCCTGGCAAGTCTTCTGGTCTGGAGCTTTGCCGGGTACTGGTCCTTTCCGGAGTTTCTGCCACGCAGTTTCAGTCTGCGTCTTTGGATGCGCGAATATAACATGTTAGGTGCGGCACTTTGGACCACACTGATGATTGCGGTTCTCTCGGTCGGGGGGGCGATTACCCTGGTTCTGGGATGTCTTGAAAACGAAACCCGCCGGTTTCAAGATCCGGGGCAGGGGGCGATGTTATTGATTTATCTGCCGCTTTTGATGCCGCAAATCAGCTTCATGTTCGGGCTTCAGGTGTTTTTTACCGGCATCGGGCTGGAACGAACGTTGATTTCCGTCGTGATCGTTCATTTGATCTTTGTGCTGCCCTATATCTTTCTCTCACTTGCCGATCCGTTTCGCGCCCTTGACCCTCGATATTTGCAAACTGCCTTATGCCTTGGGGCATCACCGGCGCGGGTGTTCTGGTTGGTGCGCTTACCATTATTGACCCGCGCGGTTCTGACCGCCTTTGCGGTCGGCATTGCGGTCAGTGTCGGGCAGTATCTGCCAACCCTTTTGATCGGGGCGGGGCGATTTGCGACGGTAACGACCGAGGCGGTAGCACTGGCATCAGGCGGAGACCGGCGAATGATCGGGATTTACGGGCTTTTGCAAATGATCCTGCCGTTTGCCGGTTTTGCCCTGGCCCTTCTGATCCCGGCGGTTTTGTTCCGCCACCGGCGCGGCATGGGAAGCCGAAACAGGATATGATCAGCCGATGAACAGCACATCAGCCCGCAATAATACCCCCGTCACAGGGCTTGAATTACGCCGGGTTTTCATTCGCCTGAACGGGCGTGTGCTGGTTGATATTGATACCATCATCACACCGGGCGAGATCGTGACGCTGATGGGGCCGAGTGGTTCGGGAAAATCAAGTCTGCTGGCCTATATTTGCGGAACCTTGCCGGTGGGCGGAACCGCCGGGTTTGATGTCAGCGGGCAGGTTGTTCTGAATGGCCGGGGGCTGGATGGTCTGGCACCACAGGATCGCCATGTCGGTATCCTGTTTCAGGATGATCTTCTGTTTCCGCATTTATCGGTTGGCGGCAATCTGGCGTTTGCCCTGCCATCAATTGTTCGGGGGCGGTTAGAACGCAGAACGCGTATCGAGGACGCGCTGGAAAGTGCGGGGCTTGGTGGTTTTGCCGACCGTGACCCGGCGACATTGTCCGGCGGGCAGCGTGCGCGTGTCGCCCTGATGCGGGTGTTGCTGTCCGAGCCCGGCGCACTTTTGCTCGATGAACCTTTTTCAAAGCTTGATACCGAGTTACGGGATCAGATCAGGACATTTGTTTTTGAACAGGCGCGGTTGCGTGGTTTGCCAACTCTGATGGTGACCCATGATCCCGATGATGGGGCGGCAGCCGGCGGCAGGATCGTAAATCCGGTATAGCATGCACGCGGTTCTTGCATGATTTTCGGGCTGGTCAATCGGTGCGTTTGGTCCTAAGAGAAGCGCACCGCAAAGAATTGTCTTGGGCCCGAAACACGAAGTCAAAGGCCCATGCGGCATTGGAGAATGTCGTGAATGTTTCCAGAAGAAATGTATGCGATCGTCCCGGATGCGCTTGATCGTGCAACCTGTGATCGACTGATTGACGGATTTTCGCAAGAACTTGACGATGGTGGCCTTGTTCAGGGCCAGTCGGCAAGCCATATCCGCCGGTCACAGATCACCTGGTTTAACGAGACACAGGAACCGGCCGTCATGCGCCGGATCGTTGACATGGTTGCGGATGTAAACCGCAATGTGTTTGATTTTTCTTTGTCGGAATTCGCCGAAGATGCACAGATTGCCTGCTATGCCGGGGATCAGCGCGGTCACTATGACTGGCACAGCGACGTTGGCGCATCCGATATTGCACGCCGTCGCAAACTGACCATGGTGATCCAGCTATCCGAACCCGACCAGTATGAAGGCGGTTTGTTGCAGCTAAACCCGGCGGGGCATGTTTTTGATGCGCCGATGGAACGTGGCACGGCGATCTTTTTCCCGAGCTTCGTTCTGCACCGCGTCGCCCCGACGACAGCGGGCCTGCGTTATTCGCTTACCCAATGGGTGCATGGAACGCCTTTCCGCTGATCAATACCGTTCCAACCGGTCCAGAAGGCGTGGGTTGTGCCATTTCGGCTGCCGGTCTTCGAGTGCGGCTTCGTGGTGCTGGACGCTGGCATTGTCGGCCTTTTGCTTGTCAAGGCGCAGATTGATCCAGCGCGGAATGATTTCGTTGTTGAAATCTTCCATGAGAAGCACGGCTGCGGTTTCGAAATTATCAAACGGGATACGCGCGATTTCGGCGAAATATTCCGCGAGGCAATCGGGTTTTATGATCAGGCGGTCCGGGACATAACGCAAGGTCATACGGGCCGGAAACACGGTTTCGCATCCGCTCAGTTCGCTTTGCAACGTCACGACATAATCAAGCTGTGCACCGGGATTATGTTCTGTCAGCAACAGGTTTCGACGTTCAAATATTTCCAGCATCAGGCCTACCTGCGTTTATTCGTTTGATAATCAAGATTACCCCCACCTTTCGGGAACGAAAAGGCTTCTTTTCCGGGTCAGGTGGGGCGAATGGCCGCTTATGCGTCAATCCCGCGATGCCGGTTGACAACTGCTTCGTTGACCGGCGGGGCAATTTCAACAAAGCGCGAGCCATCCTGAAAAATCAGGTGCCCCTTGTAGCCGGAGATTTGCAAAGCCTCGCGGAAGATGCCGCGAATATCGTCGCGATTATCAGATTGCAGTGGATTTTCAGTGCGCACGATCAAATCGAACTTGCTGTCTTCGCCTTTGACCAGACCGTCAAGCTGGGTGTGGCCGACTTCGCTGAAAGACAGGTCGAGCAGAAAGCGCGTGCCGGGTTCTTCCCTTTCGCCTTTCTCGTTTTCGTCGTCGCCATGTCGCCATGCCAGACGAACCTGTTCGATTCGTTCCCCCATCTGAAACGGCATCGGCATCACACGCCAGCCATCCGGGCGTTCGTCGGCGGCCATGCCCCGCAATCTGCTGAAATCGCCTTCGAGCTTTTTAAGAATATCGTCGCCGTTCCCGTCAATCGATGACAGGCTGTTGCTGGCGCGATCCCCCAACCAGCCGCGTGCTGTTCCCCCGGGGCCGGTCATGGCGGCAAAAAAGAACATCATCGTGGTGGTCAGTTTCGGTCCGGCCTGCGGAATATTGTTCAACAGAGCCGCTGCCGCGCCCGGATCGTGTTGTGCCAGTGCGGTCACCGCCTGCTGCAAACTGCCCCAGTCTCGTGACAGGGCTGCGTTCTGCCCGCGTGCAATCAATTCTGCCTCTGTCATCGGAGGGGCTTGAGTGCCGCGTCCGGCGGCGGTATTGGCATCGACACTAAACGACAGGGTCGCACCAACCGGGGCTGGAACCGGCAATTTGATGCCGACAACACCGGCAGATGTGCGAAGGGCGGTAAAGCCGTTCGGCAACATCCGGGCTTCGGCGCTATCGGGTGGCAGAACCGTCCCGGTCAGCACCAGCGGGGTTGCTGTTCCGGCCCCACCTGTACCGCCTGCGACAACCTGACCTGAGATACTCGCACCCGATGGCGTTCCCAGCGCGCCGCCGGTTGTTATAGCGGGTGTCATGGTGCCCGTTGCATTCATGTTGGCAATCTGGGCGGCCTTGCCGGCACTGACGGCACCCTGACCGACAAAGATAACCTGTGTCTGGCTTCCGGCGGGCAACTGACTGCCATTGGGCAGGGTCAGGCTGCTTGTTGTGATGGCGTTAAAGGCCTGGCCGGGGATCAGAACGTTGCCATTGATCCCGGTGGTCGGCAATCCGCCGCCAGTTCCGGTTGTGCCCGGTGTCAGCGTTTGCGGCAGCACCTGAAGGCGAAGGGCGGCTGCGGGATCGCTGCCCTGCTGCGGCTGTCCCTGGGGCATGATCCGCACCCAAAGAAAGTCCCCCAGATTGGTTGGAAGGGGTGTTGGCAGTTTTATATTAACCTGCCCCAGACTGGTCAGAAGAGTCAGTTCATTACCCGAACGCGACTGAACAGACGCCTGAAGCAGGCTTTCGACCGGCAGTTTTGCAATGGCATTGGCGACCTGCTGGGCAGCACTGACCTGAGAAGGCGGCTGTGGACTACCCGATGCCCCGCCGGCCGTCGCACCGCCCTGACCGCCAACGGCAGTGCCTGGTGTTACGGCTTGTGGCGGGAGAGTCATGGCGTCAGCCCTCCAGCAGCTTTTGCGTGATCGCTTCCATATCGTGGGCGGCATCGCAATTGGGATGGCGCATCAGAAGCGGGGTCTGTGACCGAATGCATTCGGAAACACGCGGATCGGCACGCACAACACCCAGAAGCGGCGGGCTGATTTTCAGGAAACCTTCGCAGGCTTTAAGAAGCTTGTTGTAGATCGCCTCGCCTTCCTTGCGGTCCTTGGCCATATTGACCACCACCCGGATATCGGTTTTGGGTCGCGCCATATGTGTGACCTTGATAAAGGCATAGGCATCGGTCAGCGATGTCGGATCACCGTTGGTGATGACAATCACCGTATTGGCAAGGCTGGTCATCTGACGCACACCCTGATCAACACCCGCGCCAAGGTCGATCAGGACCTTGTCGTAACTTTTACCGGTCTGGATTAAATCATCGGATAGGGCCTGAAGACGGGTCACGGGCAGATTGGCAAGACTGCCCGATCCGCTGCGCCCGGCAATGATGTCAAAGCCGCCATCGGGGAAGGGGGTTACGGCATCGCGCAAACCGATCCGTCCGGAAATCACCCCGCCCAGATCATGTTTGGGCATCAGGCCAAGCTGGATGTCGATGTTGGCAAGGCCAAGATCACCATCAAACAACAGGGCTTTTTTGCCTTCGCGCACCAGCGAATGGGTCAGGGTAATGGCAAACCAGGTCTTGCCCACGCCCCCCTTGCCAGATGCGATGGCAAGGACGTTGCGGCCTTTGGCGCGCGGAGCAGTTTTGGATACTTCATCAGACTTGGCAGTCATTTCACGACCTCGGAGAAACTCGGTTTCGCGTTCTCGGCGCGATGGGACGGTATCAGAAGTTTGGCCAGGGCGACGGGGCTTATTGCGGTTAGACCGTCTGCGACCTGGGCCGTCATACTGACATTGCAAAGGGAAAGATTTCCTGAATCTGCACCGTATAACGCGCCGCCAAGGCGCGATGCAACATCCAGTCGGGAAATCACCATGCGCGCAACGCCGCAATCGGCAAAGGCATTGGCGATATCGGCACATTCGTCGGCATCAATCCCGGCGGGATTGACCAGTACGGGTTCGCTTGGCACAACGGACATGAAATCGCCCAGTGCCTTGATGTCGGCATCGACATAGGGATTGCAGCTTGCCGTGTCGACCAGAACCATGTCGGCATCCCGCATACGGGCAAACTGGGCTTTGAATTCTTCGGGTGTTTTGACCAGTGACAGATTGATGTTCAGGATACGGGTGAATGCCTCAAGCTGGGCCACACCGCCTGCGCGTTTGTAATCGGTGGTCAGAACCGCGACTTTTCGCTTTTTCATCACTGCACGGGCAGCAGTTTTGGCAACCGCCAGCGTTTTGCCGCAACCGGGCGGGCCGACAAAGGCCAAGGCACGCGGCGTGTTTTTTTCCGGCAACGGCGAAAAATCAAAAATCTCGTCCAGTGCCGATGCCAGTAATTGCTGTGCGGTAGTGGCACCGCTTTCGCGGCCCATAAGATCACAAAGCCGCAAACGCAGCCGTTCGGGCAGATTATGACGGAGAAGGGCTTCTTGTGCGTGATCAAACAGTTCCTGATGACCCGGAGGGCCTTGATCCGCGATATCGAAATCCAGATCCGGATCACGATCAAGGGCCGCGGTCAGCCGCACGCCCGTGCCCGGAATATCCTGGGTCGATACGATAATGGCATCCGATCCCATATGCTCTTTGACCAGTGCCATCGCCTCGGTCATGGTCGGGGCGCTGAACGTCTTAAGGCGCATATGCTGTCCCCTCGCAACGGATCATCATATCTGCCCCATGGTTTTGAGTTGGGCCTTGGGATGAATTTCATTTTGCGACATGACAACCGTGGTGGGCCGGAATCGTTCGACAATGGATCGGACATAGGGACGAATGCCGGGACTGGTCAAAAGAACCGGGCTTTCGCCCATCATGCCAAGTCGCTCGAACGTGGTGCGAACCTTGTTGATAAATTCCTGAAGCTGGCTTGGCGGGATCGAAAGTTGCTTTTCCTCGCCAGAGCCGACCAGACTTTCGGCAAATATCTGTTCCCACTGCGGTGACAGGGTCACCAGCGGGATCACGCCATCATGGTTGGTATTCACATCCGACAACTGTCGTGCCAGGCGGGAACGCACATGTTCGGTCATGAAGGTCGGATTACGCGTAAAGGCGGTGGATTCCGCAATTCCTTCAAGAATGGTCGGCAGATCGCGGATCGATATGCGTTCGGTCAGAAGGTTTTGCAGAACGCGCTGAACCCCGCCAACGGAAACCTGACCCGGTACGATGTCTTCGACCAGTTTTTTCTGGTCGTCGTCGAGCTCGTCCAGAAGCTTCTGGGTTTCGGCATAGGACAGAAGTTCGGGCATGTGGTCCTTGATCACCTCGGTAATATGGGTGGTGATCACGGTTTGCGGATCAACAACGGTATAGCCACGGAACATGGCCTCTTCCTTCATGCCCTGTTCGATCCACATGGCTGGCAGGTTGAAGGTCGGTTCCATGGTTTTTTCACCGGCAAGGGTGATTTCCTCGCCGCGCGGATCCATGACCAGCAGCATGTTGGGGCGAAGGTCGCCACGGCCGGCCTCGATTTCCTTGACGCGCAGTACATAGGTGTTGGCGGGAAGCTGCATATTGTCTTGAATACGCACACTGGGCATGACAAAGCCCATATCGGTCGCCAACTGACGGCGTAGCGCCTTGATCTGATCGGTCAGTTTCTGGCCGCGTTCGGTGCTGATCAGCGACAGCAGGCCATATCCCAGTTCAAGCCGCACATAATCCATGCGAAGCGCATTGGCGATCGGTTCTTCGGGTGGCGGGCCTGCGGCATCCGCGGCGGTCTGGGCTTCTTCCATCTGGGCGTTGGCGGCGGCTTCTTTCTGTTTTCGGCCCAAATGCCACGCAAGGTAGCCCAGCACAATCGCCAGACCAAGGAACCAGACCATCGGAATACCTGGCAAAAGCGACATGCCGGCCATCATCGCCGAGGCAACACCAAGAGCTGCGGGGTAATTGCTTACCTGTCCGAAAACGGCCTTTTCAGTTGCGCCGTCAAGGCCGCCCTTGGTGACCAGAAGGCCAGCGGCCGTCGAGACGATCAGGGCGGGAATCTGCGACACCAGACCATCGCCAACAGTCAGGATCGTGTAGGTTTCAGTGGCTTCGGCCAGTGATAGGCCCATCTGGGCGGTGCCGATAATAATGCCGCCGATCACGTTGATGAAGGTAATCAGGATACCAGCAACCGCATCACCGCGGACGAATTTGGATGCACCATCCATGGAACCGAAGAACGAGCTTTCGTCTTCCAGTTCCTTGCGGCGAGCCTTGGCCTGCGCTTCATTGATCAGACCCGATGACAGATCGGCGTCAATCGCCATCTGTTTACCGGGCATGGCATCAAGGGTGAAGCGTGCAGCGACTTCGGCGATACGACCGGAACCCTTGGTGATAACCACAAAGTTGATGATCACAAGGATGGCAAAAACAATAATCCCGATCACGAAATTGCCCGAGATCAGGAAACTGCCGAATGCCTCGATCACCGCACCGGCAGCATGGGTGCCTTCGTGTCCGTGGCCCAGAATCAGACGCGTGGTTGCAATGTTTAGCGCCAGTCGAAGCGACGTCGCGACCAGCAGGATCATCGGGAAAGAGTTGAATTCCAAAGGTTTCTGGATGAATAGCGACGTCATCAGGATCAGCACCGAGAAGCTGATCGACAGGGCGAGCAGGAAGTCGAGTAGCCAGGGCGGCATCGGGAACATCATGACCACAAGGATCAGGATGAAGCCAAGCGCCATGGCGATATCGCCACGTTTCATGGCCGACCGGACGCGTGACTGGATACCAGCCATATTCAGGCCGCCCGCACTTTGGGGGCCTTGTGACCCGTCAGATCCTGCCGGTGTGATGTCTCGACCGTCGGCCATGTTGACTTCTGGTTACCCTATGTTGCGCGATCCCGGGAATGCATCCCTTGTTCTGATATGGGGTGCACCGGTCGTTTTGTAATAATCAGTCCTGACCATTGCCAGGTTGCGGCACGGCAAGGCCTTCGTCGGTATATTGACGAAGCTTGTTGCGCAGTGTGCGGATCGAAATGCCGAGAATGTTTGCCGCATGGGTGCGGTTGCCAAAGCAATGTTTCAGCGTATCGATGATCAGATCGCGTTCGACATCTGCAACCGTGCGACCGACCAGGGCTGCCGTGACCGATGAATCCGCGTTGGTTTGATCGGCGCTATCCGCATCATGGTCGATCGGTGCTGCCGGGCAGGGTGCTGCATAATCGTCGTGATGATCAGGCAGCGGGGCAGGTGCGTATGGTGCCTGCTGTGCCGGGGGAACCGGACGATAGGCCGCACCACCATAAGCCGCATTGGCATTGGCATAGGCCGAACTTGCGCGGGACGGCGCACTGGGGGCTGGCTGCGAAGGAGCCGGGGCAGGTGCCGCTGTTTCGGGGGGCGGAGCAGACTGCCAGCCCGGTTCGCTACTTCCGGCACCCGAAAGCATGATGGCTTCAGGGCCGATTTCCGTCGGACCGGCAATCAGGACGGCGCGGTGCATGGTATTTTCAAGTTCGCGAACATTGCCACGCCAATGATGGCTACGCAAACGCGTGATTGCCAGCGGACTGATCGGGCGGATCGGTACATCGTTGGCTTCGGAATATTTTTTAACAAAAAATTCCGCCAGAACTGGAATATCGTCAGGCCGTTCGCGCAACGAAGGAATATCGAGATTGACGACGTTCAGGCGGAAATAAAGATCTTCACGGAAGTTGCCCGCATTGACTTCGGCCTCAAGATTGCGGTTCGAGGTCGCAAGAATACGGACATCAACCTTGACCGGGCTTTTACCGCCCAGACGGTCGATTTCCTTTTCCTGAATGGCGCGCAGCAGCTTTGCCTGAAGGCGGACATCCATTTCGCTGATTTCATCAAGCAAAAGGGTACCGCCATTGGCTTCTTCAAACTTTCCGATGCGTCGGGCCTGTGCGCCGGTAAATGCACCTTTTTCATGGCCAAACAGTTCGGATTCAAGAAGGTTGTCGGGAATCGCGGCACAGTTCACGGCAACGAATGGTTTGTCCGCCCGGTTGGATTTACGATGAACAAAGCGCGAGATGATTTCCTTGCCGGTACCGCTTTCGCCCGTAATCAGGATGGAGGCGGAACTGTTGGCGACCTGGGTTGCGAGACGAAGGGTTTCCGCCATGCGGGCATCGCGATGGATCAGGGCATGGCTTTCTTCGGTGACGGCCTCGAAGATGGCGGCAATCAGGTCGGCTTCGGGGGGCAGGGGGATGAATTCCTGGGCACCGGCCTTGATGGCATTGACCGCACCATTGACGTCATTGCCGATGCCACACGCGACAACCGGGACATTGATCCGTTCACGATGCATGGCTTCGATCAAGGCTGCAACATCAAGGGTGATGTCAGCCATGACAAGATCGATCCGGTTGCCTGCGCGCAGGATATTCAGCGATGTCGTGACACTTTCGGCCAACTGGACTGTTGCGCCGCGTGCCATCGCGATCTTGCTGGCTGCGCCGATCTGACCGCCCAGTCCACCAACGATCAATACCTGCATAGTCTCATCTCTTTCCGCTTCGTTCCCAATGGCAATTTCAATTGGTGGGTTTCACCGATCAATCGAAATAGCTGACCCGTTTTGACGGGGGCAGGATGGAGTTGATCAGCATTTCCAGACGACGGGGGTTTTCCTGTCGCCCGATGGAGACGGCCCCCACCATATAGACCGAATTCAAAAGTTCTTCTTCGCCCGAGTTGCGTTCAAGTTTGGCAGCAAGCGGCATAAAAACCATGTTTGCCAGAACAGCACCATAGAAAGTCGTCAGAAGGGCAACTGCCATGGACGGCCCGATCGAGGACGGGTCATCAAGGTTGCCAAGCATCTGCACCAGACCGATCAGTGTCCCGATCAGCCCCATGGCCGGTGCGATATCGCCAGCCTTTTTCATGATGTTCGCACCTTTCTGGTGGCGACCGATGGTGGCGTTCATGTCCTTGCGCATGATGGCTTCGACTTCTTCGGGTGGTGTGCCATCGACGACAAGCGACAGTCCCTTCCAAAGATATTCCTCGCTTTGCAGACTGTCGAGATGCCCCTGAAGCGATAGGACCCCGCCTTTGCGGGCGATTTCAGCCAGTTGCAGGATTTGCAGGGCAGCATCGGCAGGGTTGCGCGATTTGTGGAAAATCGTGCGCATCAGAACCTTGCCAGCCCCCAGGAATTCGCCCAGCGCAAAACACACAGCGGTAATCGCAGCCGTGCCGCCGATCACGATCAGAACGGATGGAATATCAATAAATGCCCCGGGCGATCCCCCCAATACGATCGCCGCGATAATAAGCGCGAAGCCAATAGCCAGCCCCGCAACCGTCGCGATATCAAACGACGTTTTAGTCCCCCCGTCCGCCATACCCGCTCATCCTCTCAAAAGACTAGTTTTTCTCGGACTTGATGATTTCCGTCATGGTTACCCCCAGACGGTCTTCGACAACCACCACTTCGCCGCGTGCGACCAGACGGTTGTTTACATAAATATCAATAGCTTCCCCAACCTTGCGGTCAAGCTCTACCACTGCGCCACGCCCCAGTTTTAGCAGCTGGCTTACCTGCATGGTTGCTTTTCCAAGGACTGCCGAAACCTGAACGGGAATGTCGTAAACCGCTTCGAGATCCTTGGAGGTCTTCATGGCATCGCTGCCGATCTCGGCGGCGGCCAGAAGTTCGGTACCTTCGCCCTCTAGCTCGATATCATCATTATCGAGTTCCGAGAGTTCAAGATCGTCATCATCGGCCATTTTCGTCTCCTGATCCTTGAGCTTCCTGCGTCACATCGGCTTCTGTTTCGTTCCGGGTATCGGGTTTGCGATCTTCCTGCAACGGGTTCCCATCCTGTTGTCGCGGATCGCTTTTCTCCTCATCCCGGATCTGAGTGTGCGACGCATCATCCTTGGGGGATGTTGGCATATTAACCTGTTCTGTGCCATGACCTTCTTCGATCTGGCCTGTCGGTTGACCGGCTTGGTGTGATCCGGTTCCACCATCCCTGATATAATTATCACCTGTCGGGGTGGCCTGCATTTCGGAAGTATCAGGTTCTGTCGCATAGGTTGGTGTCAAATCATGCCCCGAAACGGTTGTTTCCGGTTTCGCCGACGGGGTTTCTGGACTTGCCGGGCGGGGGGCGGGCGGAAGGTCAGCAAGCCGGGTGTTCTGGACATCAGGATCGCCCATGTCATTTTCTTCAAACTCGTGCTCCTCGCTATGATTTTGAAGGACACGTTCGACGATATCGTTGATTTCGGCCCAGATGCGTTTGGTTTCCCGCACAGCCGTTCCGTCACCCCACGATACATGGCAGTCACCCAGATCAATATCGGGCTCGCCAACAACCGCGACCTTACCCGAAAAACCCCGCGACTGTGCGATTTTTTCAACACTTTCGGAAACCATGTCGCTGATATCGGGGTGGACCTGAACGATCACCTTGGGAACATCGAACAGATTGGCAAGGCACTGACGGACTATGCTTTCGATTTCAGTCAGTTCGAACTGTTTTGACCAGGCCGGGGCGATTTTGCGCATGATGCCGACGGCAACATGAATGGCATCCTCGTTGATGCGGGCATTGGCACGTTTCTGCTGTTCGTCAATTTGCGCAAGTTTTTCGGCAAGTCGTGCGGACGTATCTGTCAAAGCCTGTTGCAGGGATGACTGGATTTCCGCGCGGCCTTGCTCGACACCGCGCGCAAAGCCTTCTGCGTCGGCTGCCTCGCGCGCAGCTGCCTCGGCCTCTGCAATCATCTGGGCGGCCTGTTCTTCGGTATAAACCGCTGGAGGCGGAGGCGGGGCTTCGTCCTCTTTCTTCTTTTTCTTTTTGCCCAGAGAATAATGTTCATCATCCGAACCGGACGAACGAATGACGTTATCGGCATCATCGAAACTGAGCGAGAATTTGAATTTTTCAATGGCCGTCATATCGAACCGCTGGTTTGATTTGTGCGACAAGCAGGCCGGCGGCCTTATGCCAACCTGCCCGTGAATGAACCGTCAGGCATATCAGGTTTCCTGATAAAGCCAGTTGCGAATGATCGCCAAAGCTTCTTCCGGGTGCTTTTCGACAATTTCACCAATTTTCTTGACCGAAGATGCTTTAACCCGGCCCTCGACCATCGAAAGGTTGATCAGTTCTTCGCCTTCATCACTCATCCCCGGCGCCATTGGAACCGGTGATGGGCCCGCAAGAGCTGGTGTTCCGTCGGCGGTCATTTCGTCGGCTAACAGCTGATTTTGTGCCATATCGGCTGCATTTGGCAGGGTTTCGAAGGCACGGGTCAGAAGCGGGCGAACCACCAGCAGGATAACTAGGATCGCAACGATGGCCAGGACCAGCATTTCCGCGATGCGGAAGATTTCGGCCTTATCAAGACCAAGGAACGTTTCGACATCTTCGTCCGGGAACAAGTCTGCCGCGTCGGCAAACTGCATGTTGATCACTTCGACCTGGTCGCTGCGCGCAGGATCATAGCCGATTGCGCTGCGTACCAGCGCCGCTATTTTTTCCAAATCTTCCGGTGATCGCTCTTGGTAGACGCGTTCACCATTTTCATCTGTTGTGTAGGTGCCATCGACCAGAACCGCCACTGTAACTCGCGAAATTTCGCCGATTTCCTTGACCTTGGTCGTGGTCGTTTTTGAAATCTCATAGTTGACGGTTTCTTCCGAGCGGTTCTCCTGGCTGCTGGTTCCAGAACCTTGACCGCCATTAAGATTAGGGTCAGGAAGGTTGTTCTGAAGTGTAACCGGATCTGCGCCGTCTGTTTCAGTATTGGTCGAGTTCTCGTCAATGGTCTGGCTGGACCGCACCACCCGTTCGTCGGGATTAAATCGCTCGTCCGCTGTCGTCACCTTGTTGAAGTCCATTTCGACCGACACCTCGGCACGAACTTCGCCATAACCAAGGGACCGGGAAAGAAGATCTTCGATCGTGTTGCGCAGACGCGTTTCGTTGCGGATGCGCATCTCGTCTGCGGTCTGGGTCAGGAAGGTTGAAGATTGTTCTTCACCCTGACCACGCGCCAGAAGACGGCCGCGTTCATCAATGATGGAAACCTTGCTTGGTGTCAGCTGGGGAATAGCCGCAGCAACAAGATGCTGGATCGCTATAACCTGTTCGGGTTTAAGTTCCCCGCCGGCCATTTTAACTGCAATTGATGCGCTGGCTTCCTGGGTCTCGCGCGAGAACATCTGACGTTTGGGCAAAACCAGATGTACACGGGCCTGTTGAACGGACTGTATGGAGGCTATGGTACGGGCCAATTCGCCCTCAAGGGCGCGAACATGGTTAATGTTCTGTTCGAAACTTGTTGCACCAAGGCCGCTGCCACTATCGAACACTTCGTACCCGACGGAGCCGCCGGTCGGCAACCCGCTTTCCGCCATTGACAGGCGCATACGATTGACCTGATCGGCGGGAACAAGAATTTCGGTGCCGTTATTCAGAAGCTGGTAGGAAACCTGCTGTTCTTCGAGACGGTTGACGATCTGGCTTGCATCCGCCGGGTTCAGATCACGGTAGAGCAACTCCATATTCGGTGCCGAAACACGCAGAATAAGGAATGCAAAAAACACAAGCAGCAACACCCCGACGCCACTGATGGCCATCAGGCGTGTCGGTCCAAGACCTTTAAGCGTTTGCAATAAACCGCCCACGTTCGACTGCTCCGGATCGATTGTTACCACTGTCCCCAATACCGGCAGATGTCCGCACAATAGCTACCGGTATCATCAACGAATAGAAGCGCATATTGAAGAACAGGTTAACGACCGGCAATTATTGCCCAGTAATGTGTTCAAAATTCGCCAGCGATTTGAATCGCTTGTATCTTTGTAAAGATCAATATGCCTAAAGATATATAGGTAGTTTGAGCGCCAAAAAGAAGCCCGGCGCTGAGGCCGGGCGAGTCTCTATCACATGCAGCAGTTCCAAAGAGTATAAAATTACCCTTTTTCGGCATCAATTACCGTTTGACGCGGATCAGTTCGTCGAGCATTTCGTCGGTCGTGGTGATCGTCTTGGTGTTCGCTGAATAGGCGCGCTGGGTGACGATCATATTGGTGAATTCTTCAGCAAGGTCTACGTTAGAACCCTCAAGTGCGGAAGCAACCACTTTACCGGCACCATCTATGCCTGGTTCACGCAGAACATAGTCACCGGAATCACGCGTCTGACGGTATACGTTGCCACTTTCAGCACCGAGTTCGTCGGGCGCTTCAAACGTTGCAATGGCCAGCTTGAACATCGGACGTTTAACACCGTTGGCAAACTGAACTTCAAGGAAGCCGTCGCTGGAGAAGCCATAGCCAACTTGGCTACCTGCACCCGCACCATCCTGATTGATAAAGTCCGTCGAATAGGAAACCAGGTTGCCGTTTGCGTCAACACCACCACCTTTCTGGGTAATGCCGTTACCGACGCCGGGATTACCCAGATCAAGGGTTATTTCCGATGCGTTGGAGCCATTGGTATAGGTGATGCTGAGCGGTTGATCGATCAAACTTGCACCGGTGGAATCGGTAAATGAGGAAATCACGCCGTCACCGTCGAAATTCAGGTAACCGGACTGAATAAGACCATTCGGGTGTGCCGATGGATCAAGGTTTCCTGCCGTTGTTTGGCCTGTAAGTTCAAATGCCCAGCGGTTCTGTGATACTTTGAGGAAGCGCAGGTTAACGGTATGCGCAGACCCCAGAGAGTCATAAACAGTGATCGGCATTGTGGTGTTTTCATCGACAGTCCCTGCGGCAATGCTACCCGGTGTGTAGGTTGCGGCCAGTGTCGCCGGGAATGGCCCCGCAAAACCAAGAGCAGTCAGCGGTGTGTTGTTATTGTTTGTCACAGTAACGTTTTGATCACCTGGGCCTGTGATCGTCAATGTGTCGTCAGTACCTGTCGACGTCGCCGATGCATTCACTCCCGGTATCGCACTGATTTTTGCTGCGATATCGTTCAGGGTATCTGTACCAGTAATCGTAATTGTCGTCGTGTTGCCATTAACCGTAATGTCAAAGCTGTCACCAGCGGCGATGCCCGCTTGTCCAGCAAGTGCTGTGGTCCCATTGATACCCAGAGTTGTCGAGGTATCGGTACCCCCGGCAAATGGTGTTTGGTCGGCATCAAGGTTACCGCCAATGCTGATGTTACGGGTATCGGCAGAGGCACGCAGGATGCGGTTTACGTCGATAACCTGAAGGTCGCCTACGGCCGCGCTGTTCGAAGACGTTGTATTGCCTAGTTGATCAAGAAGGTTTCCATCTCGATCAGTCGCCCAACCCTGTACAAAGAAGCCGGCTGTATTTTTCAGATAGCCGTCATCATCAGGTCTGAAGTCGCCCGCACGGGTAAAGAATACTTCGTCATTCGCATTCGGTGTTGCAGTGTCGCGTACGACAAAGAAACCATCCCCCGAGATCGCCGCAGAGGTTGTCGAGGAAGAAGATTGCAGCAACCCCTGTTTGCTGATCATCGCTGTTGGATGAAAGCGAACACCACCAGGAGTGTAACGGGTCGGAGTGGCGGATTCCGTTACAAGTGTCGAGAACCGGCCGAGAGTCCTTTTATAGCCGATCGTATTCATGTTGGAGATGTTATCGGAAATCACACCAAGATTCTGGCTCTGAGCGTTCAAACCGGAAACACCGGAAATCATTGCACCGAAAAGGCTCATTTTCTTTCTCCTGCACTTACAGGCTGTTAATTACAATACCGTGTCTGAGCGTCAGGCCGCTTGGTCCTGCTCTTCATCATCGGTTGGAGTTTCGTTTGTCGGAGTTTCGTTTGTCGGAGTTCCATTTGCGCCAAGCTTGACATTGGTCAGTGTCTCAAACGGAACAGACACTCCACCGATACGCAGGTAAATGCCGTCATCGGCAATATCGACACTTTCTACGATTCCTGAAATTCCGATATAGACCTCTGCTGGTTTGCCGGATTTATCAGCATATGTGTTCCCGCTGCCATCCTTGGGTTTGACCACAAGGGTATAGGCACCTTCTGGCTGGGCGACGCCGCTATTGCTTTTCCCATCCCAGCTGAAATCTTGAAGGCCGGATTTGTCGGATACAGTTTTGGAATAAACGGTATCTCCATCCTGATTAACAATCTGAAGCTCCACTTGCGGAACGTCAGCTGGCGAAACGTTGTATTTGAAATCGATGCTGCCGTCTTTTTCCAGCCAGCTCGTATCACCAACAGCCTCAATCCGGGCTCCGACATAAGACAGAGCGGACAGTTGGCGCTGCTGTTCCTGCATTGAAAGCAGGTCTTCCAGATTTTGGTTGGTCTGGATGCCTTGCTCGACCTGTGCAAACTGGCTTAGCTGATCCGTAAATTTGTCCGTCTCCATAGGAGAGGTTGGATCCTGGTTTTTCAACTGCGTCGTCAGAAGCGTCAAAAACGTATCCAGATTGGCTGCAAGTTGCTGCGACGATGCGCTGGAAGTAGCGTTCTTGTCGGCTTGAGAAAGGCCAATATTTGATAGGGAGGATACAGTCATAACTTCATTCCCCTATTTCGCTAAATTCGAATATCGACAAGGCCATTGGGATTGATCCCATAGCCAATGGCGACATGTTCTGCGAGCTCGGCTCCGCTTAAAATATCGCCGTCATTAGGGCTTGATGCAGAATTGCTTCCAACCCGTTGCTGACCTTGGCTGTCCCGACCATTGCCACCTTCATTACGATGTTCAAAGGTGAAACTTTGACTGTCGGCATTCAGGCCGGCGTCTTTCAGCGCTTGCTGCAATGAACGCGCATCTTGTCTCAGAAGATCCAACGTTTCACGGGTGTCTGCTTGAATAACACCCTGCACCCTGCCGTCATGGGAAATTTCAAGCTTCACATCAACACGCCCGAGATGTTCCGGGCGAAGCTGAACCGAAATCTTTTCAACACCATCATTTGCGGCGTTTCGAATATGCACGGCAACCTGTTGCTGCACTTGCTGGGCTGGGGTTTGTCGTGCGTTTGCCGCAGTGTGTCCGCTTTGCAAATTGCTGTTCACGCTGTTCGATGAAACGCTGCCTGCATTGTTTGCTGTCGGCGACGCGCTTCCTTCAACGGACGAAGTGTTTACCGTTTTCGCGGGGGCTGCGGCTTGGCCGTTTTGCGGCGTTGTCTGCTGCGGGATGGCTGTAGCAGCTGCCATCTGTTGTGATGCAGTATTGTTTACCGCAGAATTTGCCGTGGTCGAGCTTGTGGTGCTGCTTGTTGGATTATTGCCGCTGCTTGCATTTGAATTGTTGTTGGTGGTGGAAGTCGTATCACCCTGTTTGGCCGATTTGGCGACACCATCACCGGACATATCGTCCAGGAGGCTTGCCAGGAAATCATTTTTCCCATTTAGAGGGGATTTTTTATTCTCTGCACCGGTTACGTTAGCCGCCATTGCGCTTTGTGACATGATCGCAGCGTCACTGGCCGACTTGCCTGTCGACATGCTCGGCGCATTGGATAACGCGGTAGACCCCATCAACTCAGACGTGGCGGTCTCCGGGGACTGAACCAAATTCGTCCCTTCTCCAACCTTTTGGTTGGGGTGGACCGTCTCGGCCAAAACCGTAATTATTGTTGCTTCGTCACCACTCGTTGCCTTTGGATCCGTGTTATCTTCGGTTGCAGCTTCTTTTTGGGGGGGATTGCCCGTCTCGTCTCCAGAATTAGCTTCGGATGAGGGCTTCTGCTCTACTTCGGTACCTTCGGTATCTTCAGCTTTAACAGCTTCCTGCTGATCCCGCTCTTCATCACGTTGAGCTGAGTCTTTTTGCTTTACGTCCTCGCGCGGTTTCATGTCTTTTTTCTCGTCGCGGGGCACATCTGTTTTGTCTTTTACCGACTGCTCGGCAAATTTTACCTCGTGTTGGGGCTGTCTCGTATCACTCAGCGACCGGTCATTGCGATCGCTAGCCTTCATCGCATCCATCACTTTCCCGAACGCCATATTGCTCTCGCCAGCCAGCCTTGGGGCTGCGGCGCTTGCTACGGCAGTGGTGCGAAAATTGATTTCAGAACTAATCATGACAGAGGTCCCTTTAAAGACAGTGCAATGATTAGAGCAAAAGGCGGGCCAGTTTCGCCAATGTGGTTAAGTCACTAGAAAATCACTGATTTAATAGAGAGGTTGGTTTGAGGTGAGGTCTTCAATGATGGATGTCTTGCTCAAAGGGCAAAAATTGCCTGTCTTTTCACGGTGTGCATACGAAAACACCGCCCTGCAAGACAGAGCGGTGTGTTACTGCGCAACGAATACACGTAAAGGCGCCCGTTAAATGGACACAGAAATACCTGTCCGTGGTGGAACAGATTCCTGTTCCTGGCTGTAGGACGTATTCTGCTGTGGTGCGGGTTGATAAGCATTGCCGGAGAAACCAGCATTCCCCAAAGCCTGATTAAGCTGAGACGTGTGCGCTTTTCGCATCTCAATACGAAGTTCTTCGGAACTTTTTTCTGCAAGCTGTTTCCAGCTTTCCCGGAGGGGAATAAGCAGGTCGATGACATCCTGAGCGGGCTGTGTTTTGCCCACAATATCAATTGAGACCAGATGATTGATGCAGAATCGGTACAGCTTGTCCATTCTGCCTGCAAAGTCCGGCGCAGCTTCATGGTCCAACGCATCCATCAGCTGGAAGATGATTTCCTGCGCCAGACAGTTGGATTCACACCGGCCCATTACATCTTTTGATTCGCCTTTGGCAATCACGTCACGCAAGTGGATAATCGCTTTTTCATACAACATGAAAACGATCTGCGCCGGGTTGGCGCTATTCACCTGCTGCGCTTTATAAGCCAGGGCTGCATTCCCGTTCATGTCATACTCCTATTGATTTCCACCATGTTTAATCAGACAGAATAGCTACTGATAAAAACGGGTACTTATTGGTCTTTCTGCGAGGCAGCCATCATTTCGGTCAAAGACTGCTGGATCGTTTTCATCTGCGCGAGAGCTTCTTCCATCTTGATAAACTGGGTAAGAAGACTGTCCTTCTGGATAGCCAACCGGTCATCAATCTTGGTCACTTTTTCACTATACGACCCATTCTGAGTCTGGAGCTTGTCAATTTCTTGTGAAAGGATGCCATCACTCTCGTCAAGAAGCTTTTCCAGGCCGAAGAAAAGCTGTGCTCCAACACCGACGGAGACGGTAACATTAGCCGTAATCGTCGCGTCATCGGGACCATTATACAACAAAACCAATCCATTTGCATTGGTTGCGTCGGTCGCCGAAACACTGTTCGAGCCGAGTGTTTCTGTCGATCCTGCTACACCGTCTACATCTGATCCGGTGATGGCGCCTGCGGTGGACGTGATATTGAACGCGTACGTGCCAGCCTGCACTTTTCCGCTGAATCCAGTAACCGTCACGTTAGGGTTATCAGTTGTCGTTTTTAACCCAAACAGTTCGATGACTTCTTGTGGTTCAGAAAGAAGAGCCTGATTGAGCTTGGTTTCATCAAGTTCAAGCGTACCCTTCAGGTAGGGGTCCGTTTGCAAAGGTGACACTGTTGATATGCCAATGTCGGCCAAAAGCGAATAATCTTCTTCATCCGGACCACGATTGGTAACACCTTCAGCTTGCGACGACACCATCATTTTCAGTTGCTGCTGAATGCTTCGAACGGTTGGGTTACCAACCAGATAAGCATCTTCACCAGCTTCGCCCGTTACCGGATCGACATAGGTCTGTTCGTTGATGAAGGTTTGCAAGGCGTTATATGCCTCGACGACATCCAGGATGGCTGTTTTAGCCGTGTTCAGGTCACGCTCAACTTCAATCCGCACTGTTGTTCCGGGTTCAGCATCATACAAATTGATACTGGCGCCGGTAATGATATCGTTGATATCGTTACTGGAACGCGTGATCGTCACACCATCAACCACCAGAGTCGCATCTGATGCCACTTGTGACTGATGTGCAAGTTGCAAAGGATTTTCTGGATCAGAAATTCCGCCGTCAAACACGCCAAGAGAAGACAAAACAGAACCCGTCGTATCTTCAAATGTGGTCACAGCATTTGCCGTACCTTCGTCAACAGACGAAAAAACAAGGGTGCTTTGCGTGTCGCTGACTTTGACAACACTTGCACGAATTCCCGTCGTTCCGGAGGCAGCATTCACCTTGTCGCGGATATCAATCATCGAATCGCCCGCTTCGACCGAAATCGTTGTGGAGCCTTTGGCTGTTCCCAAAGTGAAGGTGCCCGTTCCGGTCACGGCTGTCAGGTCGGCGGACGTGGTGATGTTCTGTGTTGCTGTCGAGAATTTCTGACGCTGAGCTACGGACTGAACCTCCAGCTCGTAAATCCCTTCCGGTGTCGCATTTGATGCCGTTACGCCAACAAGTTGAGCCGCCGGAGTTGCGGTTCCCGAACTGCTGGATGATGTTAGATAGACACCTTTGGCTTCAAACGCATCCTTGGAATTGTCGAAGCTCATCGCACCATAGAGGGTGGAAAGAGCGTTCTTGAGCTCGGTCGTCAGCGACTTTATTGTATTAAGAGAGGTTAGAGCATTCTTATTAACATCTATCTTGTCTTCCAGATTCTTGGCGGGAATCCGGCGCGCTTCAATCATCTTGTCAACAATGTTGACAAAGTCGATGTTCGAGCTGCCGCCAGACAGTTGAACCCTGCCGTTTGCTCCGACGTAGATATTGTCGAGATTAATACCGCTCATAACCTTACTCCGGAATTCGGAATGTGTGCTTGTCCCGGCAAATCAAGATTTTTGCGAGACATGGGCATTACAGAATGTTCCTCGAACGAAGCAATCTGTGTGCCATTAAACAGGCGGAAAATGTTGCCTACACTTCGACGTCGATCAGTGGGCCTAAAGAATCGCGCAATCTGGCGATCAATGTCTGCATGCTTTCAGATGGAATCTGACGCAAGACTTCTCCACCTGCATCGCGTACGACCGCAATGACGCGTCCGGTATCTTCGCTGTAGCTCAACTGGACATCCAGATTGTCTATACCTAGCTCGGAAGAAACATTTCGCGCAATTTCCTGACTAAGCGCTTGAGTAAAACCGCTTACGTCATTGCCTTGATTTAGACTGGCTGCGGATCCGGTAATAGATGCGCTTGCAGAAGACGTGTTCTGCACATTGCGCAAAGACGAAGCAACTACCGGGCCTCCAACCTGCTGCGTCGAACTCTGTAATTTAACGGCTTCCATTTTCCGGGCTCCAATACCTGCGCGGCATTTTAACCAGTTGATATCACGGGGGGAGTTTGCCTACCCCCGTGATAATAATCAACCGGTTACTGCAGCAGACGCAGAAGGTTCTGCGGCATCTGGTTCGCCTGACCAAGCATCGCGATACCCGACTGCATCAGGACCTGTTTTGACGAGAAAGCTGCCATCTCAGAAGCGACGTCAAGGTCGATCAGGACCGAGCGGGCATTCTCGCTGTTTTCCGAGACAGTCCGCAGGTTCTGAGCTGCGAATTCCAAACGGTTCTGGTTCACACCGACACTTGCGCGTGCAGTCTGAAGTGCGTTAATCGCCGCATCGATCAGGGGGATCGCCGTGTTTGCGTTCGTCGCGTCGGCACCGCTAAGGTCAACCGCTGCAAGGTTAAGACCAGCCGCAGCTGTTGTGACGTTGACCAGCGTAAATGCCAGATCGTCCTCAGCGGCAGTTGCGCCCGTACCGACCTTGAAGTTGAGTGTCACGGTTGCATCATTCAGAACATTGACACCGTTGAATTCGGTGTCGTTTGCTATACGAGTGACCTCACCAAGCAGCGACTGCGCTTCATTGTTGATGTAGCCGCGTTCAGTGGTGCCGAGGTTTTCAGAACCTGCCTGCACTGCAAGCTGTTTTACGCGCACGAGAATGTCGTTGATCGTGCTCATGCCACCATCCATAACCTGCAGGAGTGCACCTGCCTGGCTGGCGTTGGTGGTGGCAACCTTCAATGCGCCGACTTCCGCGTTTAAACGTGCGCCGATGGCCATCGAGGCAGCATCGTCACGCGCATTCATCACGCGCTTACCGGACGACAGTTTTGAAAGGGAATTTGTTGCCGACGCGTCAGACGCAACCAGATTGCGATGAGCGACGTTTGCGGCGTAGTTGGAAATAACACCAAGACCCATGGTCTTTACTCCTACTTGGACTAATATAAATCGGCTTCTTGCCAATCCTGCAGCGCATCTCGTCCTGAAATGCCCACAGATGCGTGAAGTTTTATTTCATTAAACCTCACGGTGATAAAATAGGGTATATTTATACAGGAGTCTAGTAAAAAAATGTTGAAGCGTCTTTTTTAACAGTTATCGCGCGTTCACGCTGCCTGACGTTCTGGTTGTTCATCAATGGACAAAAATCGGGGCGGATCTGATTTGCTTTTGAGGTGCGACAGGGCGGGTGAGATAAATAAAAAAAAGGCTGGCCAAAATGGCCAGCCTTTTGCTGAAAGCTGTTTTGATTACTGTAGCAGACGCAGAAGGTTCTGCGGCATCTGGTTCGCCTGACCCAGCATCGCGATACCCGACTGCATCAGGACCTGTTTCGACGAGAAAGAAGCCATTTCAGAAGCAACATCAAGATCGATCAGGACTGACCGGGCGTTCTCGCTGTTTTCAGAAATAGTGCGCAGGTTCTGTGCTGCGAACTCCAAGCGGTTCTGGTTCACACCAACGCCTGCACGTGCAGTTTGCAGGGTGTTGATTGCGGTGTCGATCAGGCCGCTGGCGGTGTCGGCATCTGCCTTCGTCGTCAGGTCAATCGTAGCTGCATCAATACCAAGAGTCGTTGCCGTCACATCAGAGGTTGTGAAGGTCAGGTCATCTTCAGCTGCAGTTGCGCCGCTACCAATTTTGAAGTTGAGGGCGGTTGCCGAGTTCAAAACTTTCACACCGTTGAATTCGGTGTCATCAGCAATACGTTCAATCTCGTTTGCAAGCGCTGTTGCTTCGTTGTCGATATAACCGCGCTCAGTGGCACCCAGGTTGTCCGAACCCGCCTGAACCGCAAGCTGTTTCATGCGAACGAGAATGTCGTTGATGGTGTTCAT